>NZ_DYXM01000133.1 GCF_020742175.1 Dietzia timorensis | reverse complement strand
AGAGCGCGAGCGCCTGACCCTCGCCCTTCGGGTCCTGCTCGACGGCGATGAGGCAGGGCACGCCCTTGCCATCGACGAACTGACGGCGCACGAGGTGTCCCGGTCCCTTCGGCGCCACCATTCCGACGGTGATGTTCTCGGCCGGCTTGATGAGGTCGAAGTGGATATTCAGGCCGTGACCGAAGAAGATCGCGTCGCCGTCCTTGAGGTTCGGCTCGATGTCCTCGGTGAAGATCTTCGCCTGGGAGGTGTCGGGGGCGAGCAACATGATCACGTCGGCCCACTCGGCGGCCTCGGCGTTGTTCATCACCTTGAGGCCGGCCTCTTCGGCCTTCTCGCGGGACTTCGAGCCCTCACGAAGACCGATAACGACGTCCACGCCGGAGTCGCGGAGCGACAGCGAGTGGGCGTGGCCCTGCGAGCCGTATCCGATGACCGCGACCTTGCGGCCCTGGATAAGGGCGAGATCGGCGTCATCGTCGTAGAACGTTTCAATAGCCATGGATGAATTTCTCCTAGGTGTATTTTTCGGTTGGAAGAACGCTTATCGGGTAAAGATACCCTTCGGGGATCAGCGGGTGGTCGCGATGGCCTTGGGTCCGCGCCCCAACGCCACCATGCCCGACTGCACGATCTCGCGAATCCCGTATTCGTCGAGCATGCGCAAGATCGCGGCCAGCTTGTCGGGAGTGCCCGTCGCCTCGAGAACGACAGATTCCGGCGAGACGTCGACGACGCGCGCACGGAAGAGTTCGGCAACCTCGATGATCTGGCTGCGCGTGGCGGAGTCCGCCCGCACCTTCACTAGTACCAGCTCGCGCGCGACGGAGGATGCGGGCTCCTGCTCGACGATCTTGATCACGTTGATCAGCTTGTTGAGCTGTTTGGTGATCTGTTCCAGACGGATCTCGTCGACGGCCACGACGATCGTCATTCGCGAGAGGCCGTCGGTCTCGGTAGGTCCGACGGCCAGCGAGGTGATGTTGAATCCTCGCCTCGAGAACAGGCTCGACACGCGTGCGAGAACGCCGGGCTTGTCTTCCACGAGGACGCTGAGGGTGTGGTTCTTCGTCATCACTTATCTCCTGCATTCTCGCCGGACTCAGCAACAACTGCGGCGTCCACCTCGTTCATCTGTTCGTGGATATCGGCAGGCTCGTCCGCCGCCGAATCCTCATCGTCGAAGAGCGGGCGGATATCGTGCGCCGCCATGATCTCCGAATTCGACGTTCCTGCAGCCACCATCGGCCATACCTGTGCGTCTGCGCCGACGACGAACTCGATCACGACAGGACGGTCGTTGATTTCACGTGCCTTCTTGATCGCGTCGTCGACCTCCTCGGCCTTCTCCACGCGGATCGACGTGCAACCCAGTGCCTCGGAGAGCTTGACGAAGTCCGGGATCCGCAGGGAGTGCGTGGACAGGTCCGTCTGCGAGTAGCGCTTCTCGTAGAACAGGGTCTGCCACTGGCGCACCATGCCGAGGTTGCCGTTATTGATCAGGGCGACCTTGATCGGGATGTTCTCGATCGCGCAGGTGGCGAGCTCCTGGTTGGTCATCTGGAAGCAGCCGTCGCCGTCGACCGACCACACCTCGGAGTCGGGCATGCCCATCTTGGCACCCATGGCAGCCGGCACCGAGTAGCCCATGGTGCCGAGTCCCCCGGAGTTCAGCCAGGTACGGGGCTTTTCGTATTTGACGAACTGTGCCGCCCACATCTGGTGCTGACCAACGCCGGCGCAGTAGATCGCGTCGGGGCCGGCGAGCGCGCCGAGGCGCTCGATGACGTACTCCGGCGACAGAGAGCCGTCGCTCTGCCGCCCGTAACCGAGGGGGTAGGTGTCGCGAAGACGGTCGAGTTCGGTGATCCACGGGCTCAGGTCCGGCGCGGGCTGGCCGCTGCGGAACTCCCTGATCGCCTCGGAAAGCTCGGAGATGACCTCACGGCAATCGCCGACGATCGGCACGTCGGCTTCGCGGTTCTTCCCGATCTCGGCAGGGTCGATATCCGCGTGGATGACCTTCGCGTGCTGTGCAAAGGAATCGAGCTTGCCTGTGACACGGTCATCGAAGCGCGCGCCGAGCGCGATGAGCAGATCGGATTCCTGCAGCGCACCTACCGCGGACACCGAGCCGTGCATTCCGGGCATTCCGTAGTGGAGCTTGTGCGAATCCGGAAACGCGCCGCGGCCCATGAGCGTCGTAACGACGGGGATCCCGGTGAGTTCGGCGAGTTCTACGAGCTCCGCCGAGGCGTTCGCCTTGATGGCGCCGCCACCGACGTAGAGCACCGGCTTCGACGCGGCCGAGATCATCCGCGCGGCCTCGCGGATCTGCTTGCCGTGCGGCTTGGTGACCGGACGGTATCCGGGCAGGCGCATCTCCGGCGGCCACGAGAAGACCATCTCGTTCTGCAGCACGTCCTTGGGAATGTCGACGAGCACCGGTCCTGGGCGGCCCGACGCTGCGATGTGGAAAGCCTCGGCGAGAATGCGCGGAACGTCCTCGCCCTTGGACACGAGGAAGTTGTGCTTGGTCACCGGCATAGTGATGCCCGAGATGTCCGCCTCCTGGAAGGCGTCGGTGCCGATCAGGCTCTGACCGACCTGGCCGGTGATCGCGACGATCGGAACCGAGTCCATCGCGGCGTCCGCAAGTGGGGTCACAAGGTTCGTGGCGCCCGGCCCCGACGTCGCCATGCACACGCCGACGCGACCCGTCGCCTGTGCATACCCGGTGGCGGCGTGTCCTGCGCCCTGCTCGTGACGTACAAGTACGTGGCGGACCTTCTCGGAGTCGTAGAGCGGATCGTATGCCGGGAGGATGGCGCCTCCGGGAATGCCGAAGACGACGTCCGCGCCGATCTCCTCGAGAGACCGTACGATCGCCTGGGCGCCCGTCATCCGCTCTGGCGCGTTGCGCCTACTCGTCTCACGCTTTGCGCCGGCGCCGGGCGTTGAACCCGGAGTCGGCTGTGCCGCTGGTGCGCTCACTTTAGTCAATCCTTGGTGTGCTCGATGCTGATGTGAAAGTCACGCTTCTACGCTGGCCGCAACTGATCTGCCGTTCACGTGTCGATTATTCCGACGTGCCCCGCATCCTCCGACACCGGGTCGCGGTCGAATCGAACCCGGGGCAACAAAAAACCCTCGTCACAGCGGTTGCTGTGCGAGGGCGCGTCGACTGTGAACTGAACTCTTGGCGAAGCTCAGGCGCCGACGCGCGAGCTAAGTACGAGTCCAATCAGTGTGGTCATGGCGTTAACCATATTCCCGCGCGCCTCGCTCCGTCAACTTGTGAGCGGGCGCGTCCACATTGCGGGATGTGGCGTCCGACGTCATACGTGGGGCTCGTAGGGGCGGAGCGCGGGGCACCGCGCCGACCTGGGACACTATTGGGCATGAGCGAGAAACCGCCGTCACGATTCCGCCCCCCAGAGGTCGAGGCCGAGCCGAAGGACCGCAGGCTCTTCCGGGTCACGCCGCTCGCCTATATCGCGCTGGGGATTTTCGCGATCGCCATGATCGCGCCGATCTACTACGCCCCTCGGTGGGGCTGGGTGTTCCTCGTCCTGCCTATCGGCTACGCGTGGTGGGTCGCTCGTAGTTGGACCAGGGTGGATGACGACGGAGTGCAGATCAGCACCTGGCGATGGCGCACGCACGTCCCCTGGGACAGCATCAAGGGCCTCAACTTCCCTAAACGCGGCAGCGCCCAGCTGGTGACGACGTCGGACGAGTTCATCCGCATGAGCGCCGTCGGGTTCAACGACCTGCCGCGTCTGGCAGAGGTGAGCCGCGGCCGGATCCCCGACCCGTTCTACGCGCCGGTGAACAACGAGGATTCCGAAAACTAACGGTCCCGCCCTACGGGTGCTCCCCCGGCGATCCGTCCCACTCGTCGCCGTGGTGTTCGCGCGCGTCTTCCCACGCGTCTTCCGCGGGCACTTCCTTGTGGGAGCCCACGGTCGCCTTCGTCTCACCTGAGGCCTCAGAAGAGGATCCGTCGGCATCGGCCGCGGCGGCGTCCCCGTCACGCGTCGCGGCGTCGTCCTCGTCTGAACGGTTGTCCTCGCCCAGGGCGCGCGCAATGAGCGGCGGCAGCGCGAAACGGTTGGGTTCGCGCACATACCCTCGCTTGTCGTAATAGGAGGCCACGGCGTATCCGAAGATGACTGCGAGGACTAGCCAGACGCCGAGGACCACAGAGGCGTGCCCGAGTCCCGAGGACCAAGGACTGTCGGTGAACAACATCGCGCGTGTGGCGCGCACCGCCGCGTGCATGGGTTCGACCTGGCCGATCGGTTCGAACCAGCGGGGCAGCATTTCGCTCGGAATTGCGCCGCCCGAGGTGGGGATACCGAAAACGACGAACACCAACAGGTTGATGAGCAGCCCTGCGTTGCCGAAGATCGCGATCGTGGCATGCGAGGCGAAGCCGACGGACAAGATACACAGCGTCGAGAACAGCACGAGATTCCAGAATGGGAACGCGGATACGCCTATCCAATGCGCTATCCCCGCGATGAGCACGCTGATGATGGGGCTGATGATGATCGTGACCACCCACTTGCGGATGAGCACACGTCTGCGCGGGTGCGTGCCCAGCGGCGCGAGGTGCACAAAGGGGCCGATATCCAGCGGGATAAAGCCGAGACGCGAGTCGATCATCTGGGACACGACCATCGCGCCGGTGAAGCCGGCAAGAATCATCACGAGCGCGACGAACAGCGGGAAGCTCGGGTTGGTCACGCCGCCATCGAGTGCGTGATAGGTGAGCTGGTTGATCGACACGGGATCGGCGAGGGCTGCGGCCGCCGTCGGGGACAACTCGACCTGTTCGGCCTCGGCGAGCAATCGGCCGTTGTCGAGAACCTGCTCCCCCACCTGCTGCGGCACCGTGTCCACGAGGACACCGGCGAGGGTGTTCATGACCTGCGAAGACGTCACCGATGATCTGGGCGCCGAATAGACGTTGATGTCCGCGCGCTCCGCCGCCCGGTCGGCTCCCTCGCCGCCTGCGGTGGAGGTCACGAGGTCGCCGATGCGCTCGGACAGGTCCGCAGGAAACTCGACCATGCCGTAGAACTCGGCGTCGTCCATCCCCTTCTCGGCCGTCTCCTTGTCGACGACGCGCATATAGACTTCCGAGAAATCGTTCTGGTCCATCATCCCGCCGACGATCTGATCCCCGACCTCGAGG
>NZ_DYXM01000132.1 GCF_020742175.1 Dietzia timorensis | reverse complement strand
CCCGGTATGTGACGTCGATCGACGCGGAATCCGGGACGGTTACCGTTGGCGGCTCCGAGTACCTCACCGTCGACGGGCTCGTCGCGGACCGCCCGTACTGGCTCGCGGACGACACGATCCGGGAGATCGACTGCGAGGTGCAGGTTCGCGCCCATGGCAACGTCGTGCCTGCCCGCCTTGTTCGCGTCGATGGCGCGGACGGTGAGGAATTCCACCTCGATCTCGGCGAGCCGCTTCGCGGTGTCGCTCCCGGACAGGCCGCCGTCATCTACCGGCCCGACGCCGCACATGGCGACCGTGTGCTCGGCTCTGCCACGATCCGCGATACGCGTTCTGTCGCGGTGAGCGCGTAGCAGGGGCGGTCGACCAGGTGCACACACTTGCCACGTCGTCGGCGGCGTTTGGCGGCTCCGATGTGCGCGCGGCCGCGCGCATCGCGCTAGGGGAGACACCGGAGCTGCCCGTGCTCCCGGCGCTCGCCGAGCGAGGCATCGGCGCGGACCCGGTCGGGCGCACCGCCGCGTTGCTCGTCGACCTCCCCGTCGACACCTCTCCCCGCGCCTGGCGGTTGAGCGATACGCGTGGCCGTTCCGGCCGCCGAGCCGCCGACTTCCTGGACCGAGATCTCGACGCGATCGAGGAACAATTCGAACTTTCCCGGGGCGCGGTGGTCGATGGCGGGTCGGCGCTACCGGCACGTGGGGTACGCGTCGAGGTGTGCGGGCCATGGACTATCGCAGCCCGCCTCGAGCTTCCCGGGGGCCGTCCGGCGCTTGGGGACTCGGGCGCACGTAGGGACGTGGCCGAATCCCTTCGTGAGGGCCTGGGCGCACTTGCCGACCGCATGCATTCACGGCTCGGGGTGCCCGTGCGTTTCGTTCTCGATGAGCCGCTGCTGTGGCACATCGCCTCAGGCGCCGTGCCCGCCCCCAGCGAATTCGATCCGGTGGCACCTGTTCCCGCCGAGCGCCTCGCGACGGCACTGTCCAGGTTCGCCGCGGCCCTCCGGGCCTATCCGGTCGAGGGCGTGTTCGCCGCCGTGCCGTGCAGGGGCGATGAAGGCCCCGCGCCGCGTTGGGGCGTGCTCACCGAACCTCCCGCCGGGAAACCGCGCGTGGACGGCATCGTCGTCTCTGCAGACGATCTGCTCCCATGGTCCGGTCGGGGCCCCGCCGCGGGCGCCCACGGCTGGGCGGACGGAGATTCCGATCCGCAGGCCTTCGCGCTCCTCGACGTGCTGGGCACTTTCATCTCTGACGGCGGACGTGCCGAAATCCACCGACCGCACCTCTTTCGCGGTCTTCGGCAGGAAGCGCCCCGGACCGCAGAGGAGGCGGAGGCCATGGCTGTACAACTCGTGCGCCTGATCGATCGGCTCGCGATCGAACATCCGGCCGCCGTGGACGCGCTCTCGCTGGCCGCGGGCGCGGAGGATATCGGCGGGGACACCGCACATGCGGCTCGCGCGCTCGCAGCGGTGCGGCGCATCGCGGATGTTCTCCCTCGGGTCGCCAGCTAGGGGCAGCCGGCCCGAGGGCACTTCATAGAGTGATCTACCCCTGCTGCGCGGGAACGTTAAGCGCCCAGAGAACACCGAACTTGTCGACGATCTGGCCGTAATGATCGCCCCACGGTGCAAGGTCGAACGGCATTTCGACCTTTCCTCCTGTGGAGGTGAACTTCTCGATCATGGCCTTCGCTTCGTCGACCGAATCGAAGTACAGAAGGAACGAATAGTTGTGGATGTCGAGAGGATCCGGATTCTCGGCCAGCGAGTCACCACCGGCCAGGGGAACCGGCCCCTCGAGCTGAGCGTGGGCGACGGCGTCCGCAGGCGGAGTGAATGGCATCCCTTCCATGGGGTTATCGCCGTACTTCATGATCTGAGCGGTGCCGCCGAAGATCTCGGCGTAGTACGACATCGCCTCGGCGGCGTTGCCGGGGAAGGAAATGTAGGAATAGAACTGGATCGACATGCTCGTGGCCCCTTGAACGATAGTGGGTGGCGAAAGCAGCGGTCCGCCGCTCTCGCGTTCGAGCGTACCGACGGTCGAAGGGGCCGGATTGTCCGAACGTGCGCTGCTCAGCCGCCGATCGGCCAGGCCGTATTCACATCCGTGGCAGGGCGCCCCTGGCGTTCCAGGTAGGCGCGGAAGCTCTCCTGGCGCTCGGCGTGCCAAGCGGCTTGTTTGTCATTGAACTCGGTCCACGTGGCCGCCTGGACCTGTTCGTGGGCCGCGAGTTTCCACGCGAGCCGGGCGGCGGCGAGGGCGTCGACCGCGGCGTCGTGGGCGCCTTCGAGGGTGATGTCGTAGTGCTCGCACAACGCTGTGAGCGTCCTCTTGCCCTTGCGGTACGGGTCGATGGCTCGGTCGATCACGTAAGGGTCTAGCACGGGCCCGGTGACTTCGAAGGACGAATCGAGCCGGTGCAGAATCGTGAGATCGAAGGGTGCATTGAACACGACGAGCGTGTAGCCGGCGTCCCATCCTGCTCGGATGCCCTCGATGGTTTCGGCGATAACCTGAGCGTGGTCCTGGCCATTGCTGCGGGCGTGCTCTGTGGAGATTCCGTGAACCGCCGTCGCCTCGGCGGGAATATCGACGCCGGGGTCCGCGAGCCACTGGCGCTCCTCGACCTCAGCTCCGGTGATGCGCAGCAGCGCGGAAGTGACCACGAGCGCGGTGGCCGGGTTCGGCCCCGTGGTCTCCAGGTCAAAGGACAACAGCTTCGAACGGTCGACGGGACCGGTAATCGGCGAAGGCGCAGCGGGCATCGAGACTCCTTGTGGGCAAAGCGACCCTTCCACCGTAGGACACCGCCGAACGCGGTGGGGTGCGCACGCCGGGTGGACCCGGGATTGGCGCGCCCGGGCGCCGGCATGGCCGGGGCTACTACGCTTGGACAGCGTGAGCGAAAAGCCGGACCGCAACGAAGAATCAGCGCCTGCGACGTCAGCAAGCGAGGACATCCCGTCGAAGGTGCGCGCGCAATGGCAGGAACTGGCAGAGGAGCTGCGCGGGCACCAGTTCCGCTACTACGTCAAGGACGCGCCGATCATCAGTGACGGCGAGTTCGACGCGCTGCTGCGGAAGTTGCAAGATCTCGAGGACGCGCACCCCCAGCTGCGGACGCCCGACTCGCCGACTCAGGTCGTCGGCGGCGGGTTCGAGACGGATTTCGCATCGGTGGAACACCTGGAGCGAATGCTGAGCCTCGACAACGCCTTCAGCGAGGAGGAGCTGAGGGACTGGGTGCACCACGCGACGGAGGAATCCGGGGCTTCGGCTGCGGACCTGCCGTTTCTGTGTGAACTCAAGATCGACGGAGTTGCGATCGACCTGGTGTATCGGGACGGAGTACTCGAACGTGCGGCGACCCGCGGCGACGGGACCACGGGCGAGGACGTGACGCTCAACGCGCGCACGATCGACGACATCCCCACCGAACTCACTGGCACCAGGGACCGCCCCATCCCCGCGCTGCTCGAGGTACGAGGCGAGGTGTTCTTCCGGCTGGAGGATTTCGAGCAGCTCAATCGTTCCCTCGTGGAGGCGGGCAAGGACCCGTTCGCCAACCCTCGCAACAGCGCCGCGGGATCGCTGCGGCAGAAGAACCCGGCGGTCACGGCCAAGCGGCGCCTGGGGATGATTTGTCACGGCCTCGGCGCAGTCGAGGGCGCGAATTTCGAATCGCTTCACGACGTGTACACCGCGCTCGGCGAGTGGGGCCTGCCGACCTCCGAGTACACCACGCAGGTCACAGGCGCCGACGCCGTGATCGAGCAGATGAAGTATTGGGGCGAGCATCGCCACGACCCCGTGCACGAGATCGACGGACTCGTGGTGAAGATCGACGACCGTAGCGTGCAACGGCGACTGGGCTCGACCTCGCGTGCCCCGCGGTGGGCGATTGCCTATAAGTATCCGCCGGAGGAGGTGACGACGCAGCTGCTCGACGTTGCGGCGAGTGTCGGTCGCACCGGGAGGGTCACTCCTTTCGCGAAGATGAAGCCCGTGCTCGTGGCCGGTTCGACCGTGGCGATGGCGACGCTGCACAACCAGACCGAGGTCACGCGTAAAGGCGTCCGCATCGGTGACGACGTGGTGATTCGCAAGGCCGGCGACGTGATCCCCGAGGTGCTCGGACCCGTCGCCGATACCCGCGACGGGACCGAGTGGGACTACCGGTTCTCCACGCTGTGTCCGGAATGCGGTTCGGAACTCGCACCCGCGAAGGACGGTGACGCAGACTGGCGTTGCCCGAACCAGCAATTCTGCCCCGCGCAGCTGCGCCAACGGCTGATCTATCTCGCCTCCCGTTCCGCCCTCGATATCGAAACGCTGGGGGAGAAGGGTGCTCGCGAGCTCCTCACACGCGGCGTGCTCTCGGACGAATCGACCCTGTTCTCGCTCACCGCGGCGGACCTGGAGCGCACCGATCTATACACGACCAAGTCCGGGAAGCTCGGCGCGACGGGAAAGAAGCTTCTCGAGCAACTCGACGGCGCGAAGGATTATCCGCTGTGGCGGGTTCTCGTCTCGTTGTCGATCCGCCATGTCGGGCCGACGGCCGCGCGTGCACTCGCTACGAAGTTCGGATCCATGGACGCCATTCGCTCGGCAAATGTAGAGGATCTTGCCGACACCGACGGAGTCGGCGCGACCATCGCACAATCGGTGCTCGACTGGTTCGAGGTGGGTTGGCATCGCGACATTGTGGACCGCTGGGCCGCAGACGGGGTGTCGATGGAGGATGAGCGCGACGAGTCGACTCCGCGCACGCTCGAGGGCCTCACCATCGTCGTCACGGGATCGCTCTCCGGATTTACACGCGATGGCGCGAAGGAGGCGATCATCTCCCGCGGCGGCAAGGCGTCCGGTTCGGTGTCGAAGAAAACCGATTACGTGGTGGTCGGCGACTCGCCCGGGTCCAAGGCGGACAAGGCGGAACAGCTCGGCGTGCCGGTGCTGGATGAGGACGGCTTCCAGGCGCTCATCGACGGCGGGCCGTCCGCGCTCGAATAGGCCTTCTGGCCGCCTCGCACCGCGAAAGCGGGCGCGGGCGGGGCGGCTGCGGAGCTACTTGGCGACGGAACGCGCGGACGCGGGGAGCACGGAGCTGACGATGCCCGCGAAGTACCCGAACCGCGCGAGCTCGGCAGGCCGGAAGTCCGGCCCGCCGATGCGACCGATGACGAGCACGAGATTCTCGCCCAGACCGGCCGAGGCCAACGCGGTGTCCATGACCGTCCACGAGTCCGGCAGACCCTCGGTGGCGGGATCGACCTCGATGGCATGTTCGCCGACCGGCATCGGAACGTCGAGAGAATCCGCATCG
>NZ_DYXM01000131.1 GCF_020742175.1 Dietzia timorensis | reverse complement strand
GACCGGTGCGTTCGACCACTACTTCCACCTGTTCCTGCCGCCACAGGACGTTTTGTATTCGTTCGTCAAGGTGTTGATCTTCGCCTTCGCGCTCGTGATGATCCACTGCTTCTACGGCTACACCGCGTCCGGCGGACCCGCCGGCGTCGGCGTTGCCGTGGGCCGCGCGGTGCGTACCGCGATCGTTGTCGTCACGATTCTCAACTTCTTCATCGGCCTGGCCATCTGGGGCACGTCCACGAGTGTGAGGATTGCCGGATGACCCGCATGTCAGCGACCGCTCGTCGCCTCCTTGCCGTCCTGTTCGTCATCATCGTGGCGGCGTTCATCGGCGGCTCCATCGCCATGTACAACAAGGCGTTCACCAGCGTCAGCGAAATAGACCTCTACACCGACGACGTCGGATACGCGCTGCCCAAACATGCCGACGTCAAGGTGCGCGGAGTCAATATCGGCCGCGTCACCGAGGTCGAACCCGACGGCGATCGCGTCCGAGTGCAGCTCGCCATCGACCCCGATTACACCGAGAAGCTCCCCGCCGATGTCACGGCGCGGCTCATCCCGAAGACCCTGTTCGGCGAGCGCTTCGTGGACATCTATATTCCTGACGGCGGAGGTTCTGGAAAACTCGCGGACGTCGACTCCATCGCCCAGGACGAACGCGGCAACGCCGTGGAGCTCGACCGAGTTCTCGACGGGCTGCTCCCGGTGCTCGAGGCCGTTCCGCCCCACGAGCTCGCCGCAACCCTCGGCGCGCTGAGCCAGGCGCTGCAGGGCAACGGCGATCGGCTCGGTGTCTCCTTCGAGCAGCTGGGTAAGGTATTCGGCGGTATCAACGAAGATCTCCCCGCGCTCGAATCCGGTCTCCAGGATCTCGCGACCTTCTCGCAGACCTACACCGAGGCCGTGCCCGATCTCATTGGCGCGCTCGACGCCCTGCGCACCACATCGCATACCGTCGTGGAAAAGCAGGACGCGCTGCGCGGCTCCATCCAGTCGGTGACGACGGCATCGAACGACCTTGCCGGGTTCATCGACGTGAACAAGCAGAGCGTCATCGACGTGCTCGCGGACTCGCGACAGACGCTCGATTACCTTGCGCAGTACTCCCCGGTGCTTGAATGTTCGGTGCTCAACTTCCAAAAGAGCCTTGTGAATTCCGACGACATCCTTGGTGTCGGCGATGAGCACCCGGGCATTCGCGTCACCGTGGAGGTCGTCAACCCGCGTGGCCGATACCTTCCGAACCAGGATGAGCCGCGCGCCTTCGATACCCGCGGTGCGCGCTGCTACGGAACCCCGGGACCCGGGGAGAATTTCCCGGCAGCACCCGGCGGCGCGCTTGCCGATGGCGCCTACCAGCCCCCGACGCGTAACCCGGGCCCTGCAGTCATTCCCGACGCACCGGACCCACGAAGTTCCGATGCGCCGATCACGCAGCCGCGCCAGCGCGGCAGCGTTCCCGACGCGCCGGGACGCTACGTTCCGGAACAACCGAATCGCCCGCTGCCCCCGGGCGTCGACGATCGACCGATGGGATACGAGAATTCGCCGATCGAGGTGGCCACAGTGCAGACGATTTACGGCGCAGCGAAGGGCGAAGCGCCCGAATCGACACCCGGCTGGGTCGCAGGCCTCGGCGCTCCGGCCCTCCGCGGGGCGGAGGTGACCATCCGATGAGCAAGAATCCCTCCAACCGGAGCCTCGCCGCTCCGATGATCAAGCTGATCATCTTCATCATCGTCACCTCGATGGCCATCGTCATCCTCGCCAACACCATGCGAGGAAGCGGGTCCACCGATGGCGAAGAGTACCACGCCATCTTCTCCGACGCGACGCAGAGCGAGGCCGGCGACGAAGTGCGCATCGCCGGCGTCGCCGTCGGCCGTGTCACCAACGTCGAGCTCTACGACAACGACAAGGCTCGGGTGTCGTTCGTCCTCAGCGGACGCGATAGCCTGCCGGAAAATACCCAAGCCGACATGCGGTTCCGCAACCTCATCGGCCAGCGCTATATCTCGCTGTCCAGGGGAGAAGGTGCAGTCGGAGCAGACATGGAGCCGGGTGACACCATTCCGCTGGAGCAAACGACCCCCGCCGTCAACCTCACGGCTTTGTTCGATGGTTTCCGTCCGCTGTTCACCACCCTCAATCCGGAGGACGTGAACAAGCTCGCCGACTCGCTGATCAAGGTGCTTCAGGGCGAAAGCGGAACGGTCCAGCAGCTGGTTCGCGATATCGGTTCGCTGACGAATACGCTCGCCGATCGCGACCAGGTCATCGGAGAGGTCATCGACAATCTCACGGCAGTGCTCGACACGATCAATAATCGCGAAGATCAGTTCGACCAGCTGGTCGTCAACACCTCATCGCTGATCGAGGGGTTGTCTGCCGATTCCGAGGCGATCGGTTCCTCGCTCGACTCTCTCGCGGATCTGACGTCGGTCACCGACAACGTGCTCGAGAACACCAGGCCTGCGGTCACCGATTCGATCACGGCGTTGAACACCGTTGCGACGGACCTTAATGCCAACAGCGACAGTCTGGAGTCGGTGATCGAGACCATGCCGCTGAAGACGGAGAAGCTCGTGCGAACCGGCTCGTTCGGTTCGTGGTTCCAGTTCTACCTTTGTGGCATCGACGTCACAGTGGGCTCCGGTTCCGCGCCGAATATGTCCGATCCACTCCTTCCTCTGGTCGGGCACCTCGACACCATACGCCAACCGATCTACACGAACTCCGCGCCGCGCTGTAGCGCAGAAGGGGTGGCTGCGGCCAATGCACAATCGAACGGAGGTGGGAACTGATGGCTGCCGAGACGAAAAAGCGTAAAGGTAAAAAGGCAGGAGAGTACCGGATCCCCAATCCGTTGCTGGGCCTGATCGGCATCGTCACGATTCTCGCTTTGACGCTGCTCAGCGCCAATTTCAGTTCGCTGCCGTATGTCGGTGCCGGGCCGAAGTACCACGCATACTTCTCCGAGGCTGCCGGGATGCAGTCCGGCGACGAGGTGCGCATCGCGGGAGTCAAGGTCGGGCAGGTCACCGACGTCGACCTAGAAGGTGACAAGGTCAAGATCGACTTCCGTTCCAAGGGTGCGTGGCTGGGCGACGAGACGCGTGCCTCGATCCAGATCAAATCCGTGCTGGGGCAGAAGTTCCTTGCGCTGGAGCCCGCAGGCAGGGAGGAGCTGGACACCGATACTCCGATCGCGTTGGATCGCACGACCTCGCCTTACGACGTCGTGACCGCGTTCAGCCAGGCCGCCGAGGTGGTCGAGGGGATCGACGAGGAACGTCTCGGCGAATCGCTCGATGTACTCACTGAATCGATGGACGTGGCGCCGGGCGAATTTCGTTCCGCAGTCGACGGAGTATCCCGCTTATCCCGCACGATCTCCAGCAGGGATCGGGAACTACGCGATCTTCTCGCGGCCACACGCCAGTCGGCGACGATCGTCGCCGAACGCAATGAGGAATTCCGCAAGCTTATCGCCGGTGTCGGCGATCTGCTCACAGAGCTCAACTCGCGTTCCGAGTCGATCAAGCTCGTTCTCGCGTCGGGAACTTCGCTCGCCCGGGAGCTGCGGCAGTTGGTTGCGGACAATGAGGCTCAGTTCGGTCCGACCCTGGACCAGTTGGACCAGGCGCTCGGTGTGCTCACCGAGCACGAGGACGACCTGCGTCAGTCGCTGACGAACCTCGCTCCGTTCTACGGTATTTACGCGGACATCCTCGGCAACGGCCGCTGGTTCGAGACAACTGTGACGAACCTGCTCCCGCCGGGACTACCGCTCATCCCCGGCAATCGCGAAACGCTGCAGCAGGGGGGCCAGTAAACCATGAAACTCGCACAGAAGAAGTTCCCGATCTGGCTCGTTGCTCTCGTGCTCATCGTCGTGATCGTTGTCGCGGCATTGGTATGGGGAAGCTGGTCGCGGGTCGGACGTACCCACTTCACGGCGTACTTCGATACCTCGGTGGGTGTCTCCGAGGGCACCGATATCCGGGTGCTGGGAGTCAAGGTCGGCAGCGTCGAGGAAGTGACTCCGCGCGGCGACCAGGTCGAGGTGAAGGCGTTCGTCAACCGCGGTGTCGACCTTCCCTCCGATGCCAAGGCTGCTCAGGTGACGCCATCGGTCATCCCGGACCGATACATCCAAATGCTTCCGGCATACTCCAACGGGCCCAAGATGGAAGACGGTGCGGTCCTCGAGCGCGAGCGCACGACGACGCCCGTGGAAGTCGATGAGCTCTATAAATCCTTGCAGGATCTGTCGACCGCGCTGGGCCCTGATGGCGTGAACAAGGACGGCACTGTCAACAGGTTCCTCGACACCTCTGCACGAACTCTCGGCGAGAACGGCCGTGCACTCGGCGATTCCATCGATCAGCTCTCGCAGGCGTCCACGACGTTGGCCGACTCCCGCGAGGACCTTGCCGGCACCGTGACCAATCTGCAAACGTTCGTGTCGATGCTGGCCGAAAATGATCAGCAGGTGCGAACGTTCAATGACCAGATGGCGCAGTTCAACCAGACCGTCGCCAATCAACGGGAAAACCTGCAGTCCGCGCTCGGTGAACTCTCCTGGGCCCTCGCCGACGTAGCGCGCCTGGTCCGGGACAACCAGGATGTCATCCAACGCAATGCCGAGAAACTCGCCACGGTCGGCGGTATCACAGCAGACCACACGGAGGACCTCAAGGAAATCCTGGTGCAGGCACCGCTGGCATTGACCAACCTGATCGAGGCATACAACCCGGAATCGGGCACGTTAGATATGCGACTCGTACTTCACGATTCGCAGAGCCCCGCCGGTGTCTTGTGCAAGCTGATGCAGATCAATCGGCTGCAGCCGGGAAATCCCGTATTGGAAGACCTCACCGATGAGGCCGGCATCAAGGAATGTGAGGCCCAGGTGGAGGAGCGCAACGCCTTTCTGAAGGAGAACGTGGAGCTTCCCACCGGCATCATGACCGCCGAGCTGGCGCAAACGCTCCAGGTGCCGGGATACGTTCCGGGTACCGAGGGATTCAATCGTGCGCCGACGTCCGAAGGGAGCCCGCGATGAATCGCCGGATCAAGGTCACATCGTCCGCTATCGCCCTCGGCGCGGTCGTCGCGTTGACCGCCGGCTGTGGCACGAGCCTCGAAGACGTGCCGTTGCCCGGTGGGGCGAATACCGGTAGCGACCCGATCAATGTGTCCATCCAGTTCGAGGACGTTCTCGACCTTGTCCGGCAGGGCACGGTAAAGGTCAACGGGCTCCCCGCAGGGCGTATCGATAATATTTCGCTCGCTGAGGACGGGTGGACCGCTCAGATCGAGATCGAATTGCGCAACGACGTCGCCCTCCCGGCCAACGCCGTCGCCTCCGTTCAGCAGACCAACCTCCTGGGTGAGAAATTCGTTGAACTCTCGGCGCCGGAAGGTGGGACTCCGCACGGCAAGCTCGGCGATGGAGACGTCATCCCGCTGGAACGGACGAGGACGGCGACTAATATCGAGCAGGTTCTCGGTGCGTTGAGCCTGGTGCTCAACGGTGGTGGCCTCAGCCAGATCCAGTCGATCGTTACGGAACTGAATTCCATGACGAACGGTCGCGAGAATCAGCTGAAAGACACTCTCAACACCACCGCCGACCTCATCAACTCCCTCAATCGTCAGCGGGACTCGATCGTCAATGCGATCGATGGGGTCAATGAGCTCTCGGCAAATACCCGGGAACAGACGCCGCAGATCGAGGCGATCCTGGACGAGCTCCCGGAAGGTGTGCGGGTGCTTGACGAGCAGCGTCCGCAATTCGTCGAGATGCTCCGGCGCATCGATGCTCTCGGACAGTCCGGTACGGATCTGCTGGTGCGCTCTCGCGAGGATCTCATCGCAGATCTGCGCGCCTTGCGCCCGGTGCTTCAGGAGCTGTCCAAGGTGACTCCGGAACTCGTCGATGTCGCCGCCATCGTGCCGACGTATCCGTTCCCTGACTCATCTGCGGATACGACGATCGGTTCGTCGTCGAACGTGTTCCTCAACGTCGACACCCAGGTTGCGAACGTGCTTTCCAACCTCGGTGTCGGCAAGGGCGACCCGCAGTCGATTGCACCGACGACGACGTCGGGGCCGTACTCGGAAGACCCGCGTAACCCGTGGGCGGGGGAGAACGGTCCGGACCGGAGGACGACCATCGTACTTCCGCTCCCGCTATTCCCAGAGCCGCAGAGAATGATGTCGCGCGCGGTCGAAGGGCCGGAGACTCCGGGCTTGAGTGACTTCTCGCCCACGATGGAGCATCTCCTCGAAGAGGCAGACGAGGCGCAGGGATGAAAAAATCAATCCGTTACCAGCTGATCGCGTTCTGTGTCATCGCCGCAGTCGGCGTTGCCTATGTCGGCATCAACTACGTGCGCATTCCGACGCTATTTGGCTTCGGGCAGTACAGCGTCAACCTCGAGCTGCCGGATTCCGGCGGTATCTTCACCAATGCTGCGGTGTCCTACCGCGGCGTCGAGGTGGGGCGTGTCGGCGATCTGAGCCTGACCAACGACGGTGTGAATGTCGAGCTCGAGATCGACAAGGATGCGCCGCAGATCCCCGCGAATGCTCGCGCAGTGGTGGCCAATCGCTCCGCGATCGGTGAGCAGTACGTTGACCTACGGCCCGTCAGCGATTCCGAGCCGTATCTCGAAGCCGGCAGCACCCTGAGCGGCACGCGCGAGGATCTTCCGGTTCGTGTCGAGGAGCTCATCGAAAACGTCGACGATCTCGCTCGTTCGATTCCGCTGGACCCGCTCCGTATCACTGTGGAAGAACTCGGCGATGCCGTCCGCGATCGCGGTCCGGAATTGCGAAACCTCGCCGACTCGCTCGTCGAGTTGTCCGAAACCGGAATCGAGACGCTTCCACAGCTCAAACGGCTTATCCAGGATGGTGCCGTGGTGCTCGACACGCAGGCGGTGCAACAGGCGGAGATTGTCTCGTTCTCCGGCGACCTCCGCACGGTGACCGAGGCGCTCCGAGACTCGGACAGCGATCTGCGCCGCCTCATCGATACCTCCGGCGAGTTCAGCACCGAGGCAAGCCAGCTCGTGCGACAGTCCGGCCCTCCGCTCACTGTTGCCACCGAACGGCTGTCTACGACGATGAAGGCCGTGGATCCGAGGTCGGCGGGTGTTCGCACGCTCCTGCAGCTGTTGCCCGTACTGTCCTCCGGTTCGCAGTCAGTGGCGCCGGGCGATGGCACGATCCACTTCGGGCTCGTGCTGGAGAACAACAATCCGCCGCCGTGCACCATCGGCTACGAACGCACCCATGAAATGCTCGACGAGATGAAGGCTGCGGACCCGAGCTTCGACTACCAAGAGCAGGATTTCCCTGTGAACTGGGACGCTGGCTGTAAGGTGCCCGAGGGTTCGATGACCTCGGTTCGTGGTCAAGAGAGCGCCGAGCTGGCCGATCCGGAGGTCGTCCAGCCCTGGGACAACAAACCGAAGGTGGCGCCGGACCGTCTCGATCTGTCGGCAGTTGGTCAACAACTCGCCGAGTTCACCGGGGCCGTGCCGAAGGGGAGCGGTTAGACCACAGCCGGGCGCAGCGACACAACGCCGCGCCCGGCTTTCGGCTACCAGCCGCCTGTAAGGTACGTCACCTAAGGTGGTTACGGCATTTTCTACTGACGGCGTACGGCCGTCACTACCGAGACCGCAGAAGCGTGCGCCCTTTTCGCATGCCGTGGTTCAAGGAGAGAAGTGAGCAAGGACGACAAGACCCCGCCGGAGAATTCGGCGGACCCCAAGGACTCGAAGGATTCCACAGACCCAAAGGATTCCAAGGACACCGCAGCCGGTGCCGCCAAGGACACTGGGAATCCGCCCTCGAAGCGCGAAAGCGAGGCGACGAGCACATCCTCCTCGAAGGAGGCCAAGAAATCCGAGGAGTCCAAGAAGTCCAAGGACTCCGGTGAGGACGCCGGCGCGGACCGCGAGGACGGCGGGGACGCGTCGACGGCCGGCGGCGAAGGCGCGAAGAAACGCGGTGGCGTTCCGGCATGGGTGGCTGTGCTTTCCGTCGTCATACTTGTGATTGGTGTGGCGGGAGCTGTGTGGCAGGCCATCGGGTACTTCCAGGACCGCAGCGACAAGAATGCGGCGGCCCTGCGCGACGAGGTCATCGACGTCGCGTCACAGGTGGTGGTCAACTCGTTGTCGTTCTCCGCAGACACGATCGATGAGGACCAGGAGCGGTTGCGCGAGGGGTCGACCGGTGAATTTCTCGCTCAGCAGGATGAATACGCAGAGCAGATCAAGCAAACCGTAGTGGATCAGGGCGCGACGACGTCGGCGCAGATCTCCAATTCTGCGTTGAGCGATATCGACGAAGACACCGGCACGGCGACAGTGCTCCTCGTGTACACGGCGCAGTCCGAACGAGAGGAGCTCCCCCCGGTGTCCGGCCGTCAGGCGGCCCGCGTGGAGCTCATTCGCGAAGGCGATCAGTGGAAGGTCGCCGAACTCGTCGCGATCGGTGCCCAGGTCCCCGTCGGCGAGTCCTCCGAAGGGGTGCAGCAACTCGACAACGTGACCGGCGGTGCCGGGGGCGGCGAGGACAGCG
>NZ_DYXM01000130.1 GCF_020742175.1 Dietzia timorensis | reverse complement strand
TGGCGATTCCCGTGCCGATCCGCATACGCTCGCTGGCCTCCAGGAGTATCTGTGCCTGGACAAATGCCTCGCGTCCGATCGCCTCACCGAACCACAGTGACTCCCAGCTCTGTGAGTCGAGTTCGGCGACGATGTCACGAAGGCGTGGAATCTCAACGCCTCCGAACGAGGCGCTCCACAGGCCAATCCGTCCGCGTCGCTTCGCGTCGCCACCGGCTGTCGTGTTCATGTTCCTGGCTGTACCCATGTTCACCATTGTGTGCCACGGATCACTAACACGTGGTTCGCGGTCCGCAGATGGGTGGATTATCGTCGTACTGGAACACGCTGGAGGTGCGGCGGACTATGCGACGTATGCTCCATGGGAACGGGTTGTGAACAGGCTGAACTTGTGGTTCGGGCACAGCGAGAATAGGTATTCCGCGCGGGAACTTCCGGTTCCCGCCGGATGGCGCCCCGCGAGGCGCCTTCTCCCGTGTTTCCGTAGGACGATCGCGTTCCGTATCCTGGTATGTGGAACAGTGATGCCTACGTTTACGCCGAACCTCGTGTGAATTTCATGACGTAACAGGTACATCAAGGTACATAAGGAGCGCTAGCGACATGACAAGCACCGTGCCGGGAATTTCCGACGCCCCTACAAAGCATGAGGAGCTCATCGCTTGGGTGAAGGAGATCGCTGATCTCACCACGCCCAAGCGTGTGGTGTGGGTTGACGGGTCCCAGGAAGAATGGGACCGACTTACCGAGCAGCTTGTCTCGTCCGGCGCGGCCGTCAAGCTCAACGAGGAGAAGAAGCCGAATTCGTTCCTCGCCCTCTCGGACCCGGCCGATGTCGCCCGCGTGGAATCGCGCACCTTCATCTGCTCGAAGACCGAAGAAGATGCCGGCCCCACCAACAACTGGGTGCACCCGGCCGAAATGCGCGCGGAGATGACCGAGCTGTACCGCGGCTGCATGGCCGGCCGCACGATGTACGTCGTCCCGTTCTGCATGGGCCCGCTCGACGCCGAGGATCCGAAGCTCGGCGTCGAGATCACCGACTCCGAATACGTCGTCACGTCGATGCGCATTATGACCCGGATGGGCACCGCGGCGCTCGAGAAGATCGGCGACAACGGCAACTACGTCAAGGCGCTGCACTCCGTCGGCGCACCGCTCGCCGAGGGCGAGAAGGATTCGCCGTGGCCCTGCAGCGAAACCAAGTACATCACGCACTTTCCCGAGGATCGCGAAATCTGGTCCTTCGGTTCCGGCTACGGCGGCAACGCCCTGCTCGGCAAGAAGTGCTACGCGCTACGCATCGCCTCGGCGATGGCGCATGACGAGGGTTGGCTCGCCGAGCACATGCTCATCCTCAAGCTCACCAGCCCCGAGGGCAAGGTGTACTACATTGCCGCAGCCTTCCCGTCGGCTGCGGGCAAGACCAACCTCGCGATGATTCAGACGACGCTCCCCGGCTGGAAGGCCGAGACCTGCGGCGACGACATCGCCTGGATGCGATTCGGCAAGGACGGCCGCCTCTACGCCGTCAACCCCGAGGCCGGATTCTTCGGTGTCGCGCCGGGAACGAACTACTCGTCCAACCCGAACGCGATGTACACCATCGAAAAGGGCAACACGGTGTTCACCAACGTTGCCAAGACCGACGACGGCGACGTGTGGTGGGAAGGCCTCGAGGGCAGCCCCGAGCACCTCACCGACTGGCGCGGAAACGAGTGGACCCCGGCCTCTGACGACAAGGCTGCGCACCCGAACTCCCGCTACTGCACCCCGATGGATCAGTGCCCCTCGCTCGCTCCCGAGTGGGACAACCCCGAGGGAGTGCCGATTTCGGCCATCCTGTTCGGTGGCCGCCGCAAGACCACGGTCCCGCTGGTCGCCGAATCCTTCGACTGGGAGCACGGCGTCTACGTCGGAGCGACGCTGTCTTCTGAGCGCACCGCCGCCGCCGAGGGCATCGTCGGCCAGGTCCGCCGCGACCCGATGGCCATGCTGCCGTTCATCGGCTACAACGTCGGTGACTACCTGCAGCACTGGATCAACATCGGCGAGAAGGCCGACGCGGACAAGCTGCCGAAGATCTTCCTCGTCAACTGGTTCCGCCGGGACGAGAACAACAAGATCATCTGGCCCGGGTTCGGCGAGAACACTCGCGTGCTCAAGTGGATCGTCGAGCGCATCGAAGGCAAGGCCGAAGGCCAAGACACCGCGATCGGTGTCGTCCCGGATTCCTCGCAGATCGACATCGAGGGCCTGGACGTTTCCGCGGAAGAGGTCGACAAGGCGCTCGCCGTCAACGAGGACGAGTGGCGTGAGGAAATCCCCGGCATCGCCGAATGGTTGCAGTTCCTCGGCGACCGCGTCCCCGAGGAGGTCTACGGACAGTTCGGCGCGCTCAAGGGGCGCCTGGGGGTCTAAGGGACTCCGCCGTCATACATAACCGAATCCCGTAGGGCGAAGATCCCGCCCCTCCCGAAGTGGTTGCTTTACGCGCCGAACGGGAGGGGCGGGAACTTTTTTGCCTGTCCGATGCTCAGAAAAAAGTGTGAGGATGCCGAGAAAACGGTGGCCTCGCCAGCATGCACAGGGCACGATACAGAAGAGACGCTGCCGCGCATGCGTGGATAAGGCCGAGAGCGGGCGCGTCGACAGGTTCCGAGGACGAGACGAAGCGCCCAGAAAAACGACACGAAGAGGTAGAGAATAATGTCCCAACCGCCCAATGGATCGCCCTACCCCGGAAGCGGGCCGAACTACGGATCCGGCGAGACGCCGAAGCCGTACGGCGACGCCAACCGCTACGGCGGGGCGCAGAATAACAGCGGCGGATACCCGCCGGCCTCGGGTGCGGCAGGCCAGGGAAACTCGCAGCCGTATGGGGCGAATCCGTACGGGCAGGGGCAGTACGGCAATGGCGGAGGCTCTGGCGGTAGTGGGCCCTACGGCAATCCCGGGCAGGGCCAGGGCCAGGGCGGTCCCGGGCAGTATGGGCACGGCTCGGGCGCGCAGAACCCGTACGGCCAGGGCGGTCAAGGTGGCCAGGGCTACGGCAGCGCCGGTGCGGGCGCCTATTCCGGCGCCTACGGCGGGGCCGGGCAGGGCGGAAACGCGGGTGGCAACGGGCCAGGCGGGCCGAATGGGCCTGGAGGACCGAACGGACCCGGCGGACCGGGAGGCTACGGCAGCTTCGGCACGCCGGGCGACGGAAACAACTCGGGCGGTGGAAACAAGGGCCCGCTGCTGGCTATCGCCGGGATCATCGTGGTGCTCGTACTCATCGCGGCTGCGGCGACGTATTTCCTGACACGCGGTGGGGACGACGAAGATCCCGCCGCGGCGACGGAGACGAGCCAGGCCTCGCCGAGCAGTGAAGCTGGGGGAAGCAGTGGCTCCGAGTCGACGAGCGCGGCGCCGAGCACGACCGAGAGCGCCGCTGCGGGCGGAGCTGAGGAAGGCGAGGTGACAACTCAGAGCGCGCCTGACAAGCAGATCACCGTGAACGTTCGCGCTGATAGGGACGTAGAAGTGTCCTTCCATGGTCCCGACAACGCCCCCGAAGGATTCCAGAACGTGGGCACCGAATGGACGGGAGAGAACACCACGGGCAGCTCGGGAATCTCGTACACGTCCGTGCTCGTCGCACCGGTCGATTACGGGGACTCCGACTTCAACGCGTCGTGCGAAATCCTCGTCGACGGCGAAGTAGTCGTGTCGAATGAGGGCAACGTGGGCGATGGAAACGTGAAGTGCAGTTACTCTACAAGTAAAGAAAATCCCTAGAAGTACGTGGAGGATCGAATGACGAAGCCCCCGAACGACAACGGGAACCGGTTCGGATCGCATCCGAACGGTGAGGGAACCGGTGGACCCTACCCTGAAGAAGGCACTTACCCAGGCGGTCCGCAGGGACACCCCGGTAACGCGGATGCCGGTTCGCAGGGCCCGCAGCACGCGGCCGCGCCGGGCCAGCAGACCCCACAGGTGCCGCAGGGCGGAAACCACAACCCGCAGCATGCGGCAGGCCCCGGACAGCAGTCTTGGGGGCAGGGGCAGCAGCCGGGGCAGGGCGCATTCGGCTCCCAGGGCAACGGCAACGGTCGGCCACAGGGCGGTTCTGGCTACGGCAACCCGCAGCAGTTCGGCCAGCCCGGCCAGCAACGGGGCGGATACCCGGGCGACCCCGATGCCCAGACCACGCAGATCCCGCAGGGGCCCGATCACGAGCAGCTCCCGCACCAGGGGTATGGCGACAACGCGCCGACCACCGCGTTCCCGGCCGGCTACCCACAGCCGATGCACGGAAACGACGCGAGCCACCACGGCTCGCGTCACGAGGCCGGATACGAGCCGCCCTACCAGCAGGACGTCCACCGCGGCGAAGAGACGCAGGGCCAGGCCGCCGCAGGCGCTCCGCGCGGTTCCTCCAACGGCAAGATCATCGGCATCATCATCGGCGTTGTCGCGATCATCGCTATCGCGCTCATCGCGTGGGCGTTGCTATCCGGAGGGGACGATTCCGACCAGCCCGCCGAGAACACCGAGACCACGGCACCCGTCGAGTCCTCCGCGGTCATGCCGGCTCCCGAGCAGGCTCCGGCGGAGGACCCGGCCGCGGGTGAGGCGCCGGAGGCCCCGGCTCCCGAGCCCGAATTCGTCCCCGCGCCCGAGGCCGGCGGGGTCGCACCCGAAGGGATGCCCGAGGAGGGCGCGCCCGCCCCGGCTCCGGAAGGCGCACCGCCGGCCGAGGGTGCTCCGGTGCCCGGAGCGGAAATGGGTCAGGACCTCGGCGAGCCCGCACCTGCGCCCGCACCGTAACGGCCGATAGCCCCGCGCACTTCGATACCCGCGCCGGACCGCTTACCTCCTGGAAGAGGAAGCGGGCCGGCGCGGGTATAACTATTTCCACGGAAAGAAAATACCTACCCGCACCACGCGAAAGGGGACCTCGTTGAGCACCACCACTGGCGGCCAGGAAAAGCGCGAATTCCAGGCCGAGACCCGGCAGCTGCTGGACCTGATGATCCACTCTGTGTACTCGAATCCGGACACGTTTCTCCGCGAGCTCATCTCGAACGCCTCGGATGCGCTCGACAAGCTGCGCCTCGCCGCGCTTACCGAGGAGCTTCCGGGCGTGGATACCTCTGACCTGCACATCGAGCTCATCGCTGACGGCGGAGCGTCCGATTCCGCGCGCCGGCTGACGGTCACCGACAACGGCATCGGCATGTCGCGCGAGGAGGTCATCGACCTCATCGGCACGCTCGCCAAATC
>NZ_DYXM01000129.1 GCF_020742175.1 Dietzia timorensis | reverse complement strand
GGCCTACGGCGAGGACGCTGCGCAGGAACTCGCAGAGCTGCTGCCGGCCTAGCCGATCCGGCACCTCCGCCGTCATAGGCGGTAACCAGGGGCATACGTACAAAGGTCCCGCCTCCCGAAAGGGGAGGCGGGACCTTTGTACGTGCCGGGTTGCGGCGACGCTAGAGGCGGACGGGGTAGTCCTTGCGCTCGATATTCGGGGTGATCCGCTTTTCGACGAAAATGCCGTGCCAGATCATGAAACAGAGCATGGTCCAGATGCGGCGGCTGTGGTCGCTGGTGCCCATGCGGTGCTCGTCGAGCATCGCAAGGACCGCCTGCTTGTCGACGAGCTCGTCGGTCTGCGATTCGGCGATGATGCCGCGCGCCCAATCATGCAGCTCCGGCCCGGCGAGCCAGTGGCGCGTCGGCACGGGGAAGCCGAGCTTGCGACGCTCGAGCACGTGCGGCGGGACGATGTCGGCGATCGCGCGGCGCAGGGCGTACTTCGTGGTGCCGTGCGAGATCTTCTCGGTATGCGGCAGCGTGCGCGCCACCTCGAAGACCTCCTTGTCGAGGAACGGCACGCGCAGCTCCAGCGAGTTCGCCATGGTGATTTTGTCTGCCTTGACGAGAATGTCGCCGCGCAGCCACGTGAACAGGTCGAGGTGCTGCATCCGTGCGACCGGATCCCAGCCCTCGGAGAGGCGGTAGATCGGCGCGGTCACGTCCTGGTGGCCCCACTCGGGCCGGTAGTCGCGAAGCACGGATTCGACCTGCGACTCGCTGAACGAGCGAGCGTTGCCGTAGTAACGGTCCTCGAGACGCTGGGAGCCGCGGTGCAGCAGCGACTTGCCGCGCATCCCCTCGGGCAGCTTCGCCGAGAGCTTGCCAAGGTAGGGGCGAAGCGAGCCCGGCACCTTCTCGAACGGCGCGAGCGAGAGCGGCTCCTTGTAGATCGTGTAGCCGCCGAACAGCTCGTCGGCGCCTTCCCCGGACAGCACGACCTTGACGTGCTTGCGTGCCTCGCGGGCGACGAAATACAGCGGGACGAGCGCCGGATCGGCGACGGGCTCGTCGAGGTACCAGATGATCTCCGGGATCGCCGCCGCGAATTCCTCGGGGGAGACGACCTTGACCACGTGCTCCACGCCGATCGCCGCGGCCGACTCCGCGGCGACGTCGATCTCCGAATAGCCTTGCCGCTCGAAGCCGGTGGTAAAGGTCATCAACTTCTCGTTGTGACGGCGGGCGAGCGCGGCGATCACGGTGGAGTCGATGCCACCGGAGAGGAAGGACCCTACGGTCACGTCGGCGCGCATGTGCTTGGCTACCGAATCCTCCAGCGCGTTCGTGATCCGACGGTATGCGGGCTCGCCGGTGTTGTTGGCCAGCTGTGCCGGCACCTCGAAGCTCGGATGGAAGTAGCGGACGAACTCGCCCTTCTCCCCGGGGCGGAAGAAGGCGTAGGTGCCGGACTCGAGGCGGCGGATGCCCTTGTTGAGGGTTTCGTCCTCGGGCACGTACTGCAGAGTCACGTAGTGCTGCAGCGCCCGCGTGTCGATCGACGTGTCGACGCCTGCGATGCCCGCGAGTTCGGCAACCGACTTCTTCTCCGAACCGACGACGGTGGCGTCAGGGCCCTCGGCGATGTACATCGGCTTGATGCCGAAGAAATCGCGCGCGACGAACAGCGTCCGCTCGACGGTGTCCCAGATGGCGATGCCGAACATTCCGCGCAGGCGCCCCACGACCTCCGGGCCCCAATGATGGAAACCGACGACGATCGGTTCGCCGTCCCCCTCGGTGGCGAACTCGGCGCCGAACTCGGCGACGAGCTGTTCGCGAAGTTCGATGTAGTTATAGATCTCGCCGTTGAAGACGAGCGTGTAGCGCTCCGGTGACTCCGGTGGCCCCCAGCGCAGCGGCTGGTGCGAGTGGTTGATGTCGATGATCGACAGGCGATTGAAACCGAAGACGAGATCGGCGGTTCCCTGCGTGCCTACCTCGTCCGGGCCGCGGTGGTGCATGCATTCCATAGCCGCCAACACCGCGTCATTGTGTGTTGTGGCCTCGCCGCGGTGGCTCAGTAGTCCGATCAGTCCGCACATAGAGTGAGCATTCCTTGCCGAATTGGGGATAGGACCGCTCCCCGGGATGCGTCGAGCGTCAACCCTGGGCGCGTGTGTTTACTCCGGTATCCTACGTAGTCGGAGTGCAACCGAACGGTAGCGCCCGGCCGAGCAGTGCAGACCGCGACCGATTGGGGGTCGAATTCTGAGAATCGCACCCCCCAAGGCATGGAATCTAAGAGCGTTCCGATACTCTTCTTAGGTGTAGCGACGATGGGTGTCGCGTGCACTAGCGGAGCCGTAAAGAGGAAGGCTAGATGGTGGATCAGCGTGGCGAGCGCCGATGGGCGCACAGGGGTGCTTTTGCCGGTTTAATGGGCATCCTTGGGCTCGTTCTTTCCGGCTGCAGCTTGCATACGGATAACAAGTGGTGGAACCAGACCATCAACTTCGGTTTCCCGACGGGCATTACGCCCGAGGGCACTGCGGTTCGCGAGTTCTGGACTCTGACTGTCATCGCATCGCTCGTCGTCGGTGTCATCGTCTGGGCGCTCATGTTCTATCCGATGATTTTCCATCGGAAGAAGAAGGGCGACAACGAGTTCCCACGCCAGACGCAGTACAACGTTCCGCTGGAGTTGATCTACACGATCCTCCCGTTCGTCATCATCTCTGTGCTCTTCTACGGCACCGTGGTCACGCAAAACAAGGTGCTCGACCTGGCTCCGGAGGATGAGGTGGGTGTACGCGTCGACGTCACCGCCTACCAGTGGAACTGGAAGTTCGGTTACAACAAGGTTGATGTCGATGGTGCGTCGATCGAAGACGGCACCGACTATGAGGCACTCGCCGAGGCCGAGGCAGCCGGCACGCGCAGCCCCGAGGAGCAGGAAGCCGAAGGGCTCGAAGGCCCCGCCGCCTCCGGTCCGGTCCACGGCCGCCTCCCGAACGACAAGTCGTACCTCGAGTACAACAACATGGAGACAGTCGGCACGTCCGAAGAGGTTCCGGTACTCGTCGTCCCGACGAATACTCGGATCGAATTCCGTCTCGCTTCGGCGGACGTGATCCACTCGTTCTGGGTACCGGAATTCGTCTACAAGCTCGACGTTATGCCGGCTCCCGGCCAGAACCAGCAACTCAACAAGTTCCAGGTCGAGCAAATCGACCGTGAGGGCGCGTTCGTCGGCCGCTGTGCGGAAATGTGTGGCACCTACCATGCGATGATGAACTTCGAGCTCCGCGCGGTTTCCGAGGCGGACTTCGCCGAATACATCAACTTCCGCGAGGACAACCCGCTTGCCACGAACGCCGAGGCGCTCGAGCACATCGGTCAGGAGCCGTACGCGACGTCCACCGAGCCGTTCAAGACCGGCCGTGCGGATACCCGCGAGCAGGCGAACACCATCGACAATAACGCGGCCGCGAACTAACGCAGGGCACGAGAAGAGTTAAGGATCTGACATGCATGCAGCAATGCGCGTCTTCGATGGCCTCACCTTGTTTATGGGGATCTTGGCCGTTGCGTATATCGTTCTGACCCACCAGTCCCGCCTCAACATCGAGTGGGCAGGTGGCACAGCACTCGTGCTGTCAACGCTGCTGTGCCTCCTCATCGCCGGCTACCTGCACTTCGTCAACGCGCGAATCAGCACGCTGCCCGAGGATTACGAGGACGCCGAGGTTTCCGACGGCGCCGGTGAGCTCGGCTTCTTCTCGCCGGGCTCGATCTGGCCGTTCACCGTCGCAGCCGTGGTCGTCACCGTTGCAATGGGCCTTGCCTTCACCAACTGGTGGATCGTCTCGGTTGGTGCCCTCGTTCTGGTGGCCGCCGTCTGCGGCCTCGTGTTCCAGTACTACTGGGGTCCGGAGACGCACTAGCAGCGGCCTCGACAATCCTCCGCGCCCACATCGGCGCAAGCACGCGAAGTGCCCGGCGAGTTTCTCGCCGGGCACTTCATTATTTACCTATGACGTCGGAGGTGCCGAATATAGCCTGGCCTCCCACCGACTCTCGTCTGCCCGAGTGCTAGCGAAAGAGGAGGCTCTGCGTCCCCGTGCCAAAGACACCGCGACGGTCGTGCAGCGTTGTCGAGGTCAGTCCGCAGCCCGCGGGCGCCACGGACGTGCGGGATTCGAGGCCGATCCGTTCTCCCTCGGGCTCGCGCAAGAATGCCACGTGCAACGTGCAATTGATCCCCGCGTGATGGAAAGGATCGATGGGGACATGTACCCCGCTGCCCGAATCGGCAGTCAGCATTGCGAGTTCGGTGCCCGTGATCGGTTCGCCCTCGACCAGAGGGATGAGCGGCCGGATCCAGGCACTGCGTGGCTCATTCGGCGGATTCTCCTCGTCAGGGGCCTGTAGCCACTCAACGGCGGACAGGTAGCCTCTCGTATAGGCGCCTGGCATCACCTCTCTGCCGACGCCGTCCCCGTCACTTTGCGATATGGATTCCGGGAGCTTTGCGTTGGGCCCGATATACGGCACATCGTCGGGAGCCTTCAGCACCCGCCACGCGCGAGCCGCAAGCACTACTTTGTCGCCGGCGCGAATCTCTCCTGAGAGCAGCTCGACCTGCCTCCCGGGCTTGTCCACGCGAACACTCACTTCGAGAGGACTGATGGGAACGGGGGAGAGGATATCGACGGAGATCGAGGCAATGCGCTTGTCGCCGATATCTCCATAACGAGAGAATTCTCGAGCGAGAAGGGCCGACGGCGGCCCCGCATGCTGCGCTTCGGGCCCCCACGGTCCGGCGGTTTGCGTGCCGCTTTCGAACCGTCCGTCGGCGAGGTGCTGGTAGAACGACTCCATAGTTCCTCCACCCGGTCGACTGTTGTTGGAGCCACCCTACCCCGCAAATTCCAGCGGCAGGCGCATGAATACGCGATCCTCCGAGCGAGGTAACCCAGCCCGCCGCTCGGCAGTGAGTACATCGGCTGCCCAATGTGCTTCGCTGGGCGGCGTGAACGTGGCGAACCCCTCCGAGGCGTAGAACGGCCCATTGAAGGCGATTGAGCGGTACGTGCGCAGCGTCAGGGATGTTATGCCTGCCCGCGTCGCCATAACCGCGGCGTTCCGCAAGAGGCGCCGGCCGAGTCCTTGGCGCATCGACCGGCGCCGAACGGCGAGAACGTCGACGTACGCAGTGGCGCCGCCAAAGTAGCGGATGTCGATGAACCCATCGAGCTCTTCTTTAAGCGAACCCGTATCGTTTTGGGCCACGAGCACGAGACCGTCATGACCCTGGCGTGTGGAACCCGGGGGAGCGGGGTCCCATCTAGTGGGGCGCAAGGTGTCGATGAGCAAACGATCGGCATCGTTTTCAATCGTTTCGAGTTGTGCGAACTCCTCGTCTCTGATTGGGCGGATC
>NZ_DYXM01000128.1 GCF_020742175.1 Dietzia timorensis | reverse complement strand
CGACAACAAGGAGTCCGATTCGCGATGAGCACCCTCGAGATGTTCGTGATGTGGCTGGGGATCTTCCTCGGCTTCGTGTGCATCCTCGTCGCCGCCGGCGGATATCGCATGGGTTGGCAGAAAAAGACGTGGATCGGGTGGATCGTCGTGGCGGTCGTGTTTCTCACCGTGTTGCCGATCATCGCGGCGCTGACGATGGGGCTGAGCGACGGCCGTTCGGAGTTCCTCGGCGGCTAGCAATCCTCGCCCCCGCCAAAAGCAGCCACTTCCGGCAAAACGCATGCCGAGTCACCTTTCACCGTTGTCATGACAACGCGGTTTGAGTACTGGCGCTGCGGTTTGCCGGCACGGTGCCCAAGAACGGCCTCATCGAGGGCCGGGACAGGGGAATAGGAGCCCGGCAGCGCCCGCGCCCGCACGAATCCCAGCCGAATCCGACGCCGACAAACCCGCCCAAACCCACCAGCCCCTGGCACAGCCGTCTGCCTGCGCAAATTAGGCGCGCCCAGCGGCAGCAAGCTAAGCTGTCAAGGTTGCTGACGCGACGACCCTCCTGCCGCTGCCAATCGGGCGGCGGCCGAAACTCATAGACCATAGGAGGTGATGAGGTCCCGTGCGTCAATACGAAGTGATGATCATTCTCGATTCGAGTCTCGACGAGCGCACCGTAGCCCCGTCCCTGGATACGTTCCTCAACGTAATTCGCAAGGATGGCGGCTCGGTCGACAAGGTCGATGTGTGGGGTAAGCGCCGTCTTGCCTACGAGATCAACAAGCAGACCGAAGGTATCTACGCCGTCATCGAGCTCAAGGCTGAGCCCGACACGGTCAAGGAACTGGACCGCCAGCTCGGACTCAACGAGTCCATCCTGCGCACGAAGGTTCTGCGCACCGACGCGTAGTTTCCCCTAGTCCCTGAGCGTTTTCGCACGTAATCTGGGCGCGGAGAGTCTTTCCGCTAAACCTCGAGGAGCGAGTTATATGGCAGGCGATACCGTCATCACCGTTGTTGGCAACCTGGTTGCAGACCCGGAACTGCGGTTCACGCCGTCCGGCGCGGCCGTTGCGAACTTCCGTATCGCCTCGACGCCGCGGCGTTTCAACTCGCAGACGAGCCAGTGGGAGGACGGCGAAGCCCTCTTCCTCACGTGCAATATCTGGCGCCAGGCGGCGGAGAACGTCGCCGAGTCGCTGCAGCGCGGCATGCGTGTCGTGGTGCAGGGTCGCCTCAAGCAGCGGTCCTTCGAAACCCGTGAGGGCGAGAAGCGCACCGTGTACGAGCTCGAGGTCGACGAGGTCGGCCCCTCGCTCCGCTACGCCACCGCCAAGGTCACGCGTACTCCGCGTGAGGGCGGCGGCTTCGGAGGAGGCCAGGGCGGCGGCCAGCAAGGCGGCGGTCAGGGCGGCTTCGGCGGCCAGCAGGGCGGAGCGCCCCGCGGCGGCTATGGAGACAATCAGGGCGGCTACGGCGGCGGTCAGCAAGGTGGCGGACGTCCCCCGGCAGGCGACGACCCGTGGGGCAGCGCCCCGCAGGCGGGTGGCGGCTTCGGCGGTGCGGACGACGAGCCCCCGTTCTGATCGCCCACGATTCGGGCCATGCGGCCCGGAACCACTTACACCCCAAGCACGATCAACTTTGAGTACTGACCTCGCGTGCCGCACACAGCAGCGGCGGCGGGGCGAGAAAGGTTAAGGATCATGAAGCTGATCCTCACCGCCGACGTCGACAACCTCGGTGCGCCGGGCGACATCGTCGAGGTCAAGGGCGGTTACGGACGTAACTTCCTGCTCCCGCGTGGGCTGGCCATCCTGGCCTCCCCGGGTGCGGAGCGCCAGATCGAGACGATTCGTCGTGTCCAGGCCGAGCGCGAGGTGCGCGACGCCGAGCATGCGAACGAGCTCAAGCAGCAGCTCGAGGGCCTCTCGAACGTGAAGGTCGCCGTGCGCACCTCCGATTCGGGCAAGCTCTTCGGCTCTGTCACCACTGCGGACGTCGCCGAGGCCATCAAGACCTCGGGCGGCCCGAAGCTCGCCAAGCGCAGCATCACGCTGCCCAAGGAGCACATCAAGAACGCCGGCAACCACAAGGCCGTCGTCGATCTCGGACACGAGGTCACCGCGACCGTCAACGTTGAGGTCGTCGCCGAGTAATCCACTCGCGAAGCAGCCGCGCCCGCTTCCCGCTTCGGTGGGGGAGCGGGCGCGGTGCTTTTTGGCTCTTCATCCGCCGTCTCACTCCTCTCGGGGCACCATCGGGCTCAGCGGCACCCGAGTGCACACGCACAACCACAATCACGTATGACGTCGCACGTCCCATTTCCCTCGAGCCCCGGCGCTCCCGGACAATGAAACACGAGCCGCTCCCCGCCGATCGCCTATGCCTCGCCGTCCGCTCTTCGGTGGCCAAATCCCGTCTGCCAACTTCCGGTGCAGAAGCGGTATTTCGCTTGTGCTGCAACGTGTTCGCACCGGCCGCTCTGGCGTATTCCCAGGGCACGCGCGTGTGCACAGGACCTGTGGATAACCGGGTGTTCACATCGTGTTGTGCAGATCACATAGCACGAGACCGGCGGTAAAATCCAGGGAAATGCAAGCTGGATTTGTGGCGACCAAATAAATTTATGCACAACTGCCCTGACCTGGGAAAACGATCTGACCAGCAGTTTTGCAAGCAATTTTTCGGGTTATCCACCGTTTATCCACAAGCGCACCCGTAAATGCCGAGGAAACGAGGAGTTTGTCCACATCTATCCACAGCTGGTTACTCGCGATTGTGGATAACCCTGTGGATAACTCTTGGCTCGGTCGCTGTCGATGGGTTGAACCCGCGTCCACAGCCGTGGTAGGCAGACGCCGGCGACGCCAACCGATCGCCTAGACTTGAACGCGTAATGCAACGGACGGAGAAGCGGTAATGCCTGCAGATTTCGAGCGGTTCGAGACCGGCCTCTCGTCCGAGCCCGCGGAGGGCGGCGGAGAGCAGTACGGCCGCGTGCCGCCGCAGGATCTCGTCGCCGAGCAGTCCGTCCTCGGTGGCATGCTCATGTCGAAGGACGCGATCGCGGACGTCGTCGAAGCTCTCGGTCCCGGCGATTTTTATAAGCCCGCGCATCAGGTCGTCTACGACATCATTCTCGACCTCTACGCCCGTGGAGAACCGGCGGACCCGGTCACGGTGTCCGCAGAGCTCGACCGCAAGGGCGAACTCAAGCGCGCCGGCGGTGCCCCGTACCTCCACACCCTCGTCTCCACGGTCCCCACCGCGGCGAACGCAGGTTTCTACGCGCGCATCGTGTCGGAGAAGGCGGTGCTACGCCGCCTCGTCGACGCAGGCACGCGCATCGTCCAGTACGGATACTCGGGCGACGGCCAGGAGGTCGACGAGGTCGTCGACCGCGCGCAGGCGGAGATCTTCGAGGTCACCGAGCGCCGCACTTCCGAGGACTACGTCGCGCTGTCCGAGCTCCTCCAGCCGACAATGGACGAGATGGACGAAATCCAGGAGGCCGGCGGCCTCTCGGCCGGCGTCCCCACCGGTTTCGTCGATCTCGACTCGCTCACCAACGGCCTCCGTGGCGGCCAGATGGTCATCATCGCCGCCCGACCCGGCGTCGGCAAGGCCCTTGCGCTCGACACTCCCATTCCCACATCGCCGCTTGTTGACGGCGCCGCTCCCACCTTCACCACCCAAGGAGAACTCGAGGTCGGCGACGAGGTGCTCGCCTCGGATGGCAAGCCGACCAAGGTCACTGGGCTCTCTGAGGTCTGGGACGATCGGCCCTGCTTCCGCCTCATCTTCTCCGACGGCGCATCGATCGTCGCCGACGCGGAGCACGAGTGGGAGGTTATTTTCGGCGGCACTCGCCAGACGATGACAACCAAGGCGCTCGAGACGATGCTCCTCGTCGCGGAGTCCGGGGTCGAGATTCCGGAGGACCCCGCCCGCGGCGTTCCCTCCCGCTTCATCATCGATGTGCGCAACACCGAGTCCGTTCCCGTCCGGTGCATTGAAGTCGCAGCGCCGGACCACATGTACCTCGCCGGCGAGACGGC
>NZ_DYXM01000127.1 GCF_020742175.1 Dietzia timorensis | reverse complement strand
CGGCTTCTTCGCGGCCGTGGTCTTGGCGGCCTTCGGCGCGTCCTCGCTCGCCGCCGCACCGGTCTCGCCGGTAGCGGGAGCTGCGCCGTCAACCAGCGTGGAAAGCTGTTCGCGAGTAACGCCGCTCTGGGCGCTCTTCACGGTGATCCCCTTCGCCGCGAGGGCGCCGAGGAGTTCTTTACTTGTCAGGCCCAGGGCCTTCGCGGCGGCGTGGGCGCGTAGCTTCTCGGGAAGTGCGTCGATTTGCTCGCTCGTCGCGATCGTCGTTTCCGACACGCGTTTCTCCTTATAACCCACCGGGGTGGGCATTTGTGTTGCGCCGGGCGCTACCGATTCGCGGGTGTTCTCGCGTACCGGCGCCGCCACACGGCGTCCGTTTGTCTATTTTCGATGCCCGCGGTGGCGGGCGATCCCGCGCGGGGCAGCGCAGCTGTCCATCAACCTGACTGGCGCTGCGCACCGTTCCGCACAGAAAGTCTTGTCGTCGTCCACAGCATGGAGACGCCCCTCATTCTCTCACACCGGAGACGGTCTTCCCATGCTGACGGCGGAGTTCCCCTTCTTCGTCCGGCCGGCACCCCGTTGCTCCTGCGACAATGCGGGGCATAAATGCGAAATCCCGGCCTGCCGCGTCTGCGGCCGCCGGGATTTCTCGAAGTTCGAAGGTGTGCGTTCTACAGGTTCGGGAACCAGAGGGCGATCTCGCGCGCAGCCGACTCCTCGGAGTCCGAGCCGTGAACCAGGTTGAACTGGGTTTCGAGACCGAAGTCGCCGCGAATCGTGCCCGGAGTGGCCTTCTCCACCGGGTCGGTGCCGCCGGCGAGCTGGCGCCACGCCTCGATCGCCCGCGGACCCTCGAGCACTCCGGCCACCACGGGTCCGGAGGTGATAAACGAGAGCAAGTCGCCGTAGAACGGACGCTCTGCGTGCTCGGCGTAGTGCTGGGCGGCGGTCTCCTCGGGAACGTTGCGCAGGTCCATCGCGACAAGCTTGAGACCCTTGCGCTCGATGCGGTCGACGATGGTGCCTACGAGTCCACGCTGGACGCCGTCGGGCTTGATCAGGAAGAAAGTACGCGAAGTCACGAACAACATCGTACAAGGACTTCGCTCCGCCGCGTGCGCTGCGGGCCTATCGTTGGGAACAGGAAGCCGATACACTTTTGTTGTCGTGTCACCTACTTGTCCATCCGCTTCTGCCCACTCGGAGGGAACATATGAGTAACGTCGAGACCTATCCGGACGAGGTCCTCTGCCACTCGGATGGCGAAACATCGGACGACGCCGTCCGCGCCGGAGGCGCACCGGTGGAGATCATCACCGCGCGCGAGGTGCCGCTCGGCGGCCCACGAGCGATGACGGTCCGCCGCACACTCCCCCAACGCAAACGATCCCTCATCGGGGCCTGGTGCTTCGTGGACCATTACGGCCCGGACGACGTGGCCCGCTCGGGCGGAATGGACGTCGCGCCCCACCCACACACCGGACTGCAAACCGTGAGCTGGCTCTTCGACGGGGAAATCCAACACATCGATTCGGGCGGCAACCGTGGCATCGTGCGACCCGGCGAGGTCAACCTCATGACGTCGGGCGCAGGGATCTGCCACAGCGAGACCTCGACCCCGTCGACCTCGACGCTGCACGGCGTTCAGCTCTGGGTCGCTCTCCCGGACTCCGCACGCGATGCCACGCCACGCCATTTCGAGCACTTCGTACCCGACAACACCACGTTTGACGGCGGAGAGGCACTGGTATTCCTGGGCGACCTGCTCGGCAGCCGAAGCCCGGTAGAGACGTTCACTCCGCTCCTCGGCGCCGAAATGCGCCTCGATGCCGGGGCGGAGGTGACCGTCGACGTCAATCCCGAGTTCGAGCACGGCCTGCTGGTTGACTCCGGCGACATCGAGCTCGAGGGCGTCGGCGTTCCCGTCGCGGCTATCGGTTACACGGGCATCGGGGCGCACAGCCTCACTCTGCGCAACGCTTCGGATGCGCCCGCGCGCCTGATCCTCATCGGCGGCGAGCCGTTCGCCGAGGCGATCATCATGTGGTGGAACTTCGTAGGAAGGACCAGCGAGGAAATCGCCGAGTACCGGGAGCAGTGGCAGGCTCGCACCGATCGTTTCGGGGTGGTCGAGGGATACGTCGGCCACGGCGGTCCGGATGCCAATGCGCAGGGAATGGCCTGGCTTCCTGCACCCGAGCTGCCCAATACCCACCTCAAACCGCGGAAGAACCCGTCGCCCCATGCGCGGGCAGAGACCCGAGGCGACGCTCGGCCGAATACCCACGATTAGGAATAGGAGAACGAATGAACTCAGCCAAGCGCCCGTACCTCGACAAATCACACCCCGAGACGTACAAGGCGATGGTCAAGGTCGCGGCGGAGAGCCGCAAGGCGGCGCAGGCTGCCGGACTCGACGATGCGCTCATCGAGCTCCTCAACACCCGGGTATCGCAGATCAACGGCTGCGCCCGTTGCCTGAGTACGCACGCGCCCGCCGCGCGCGAGGCCGGTGTCCCGGCGCGAAAGATCGACCTGCTGCCCGCGTGGCGCGAGATCGAGGACCTCTTCACCGACGTCGAACGGGCCGGCCTGCACCTCGCCGAGTCGCTCACGCTCCTCGGGGAGAGCTCGGACCGCGGCCTCGCGGCCGAGATCGCCGCCGACGTGCTGTCCACGGAGCAGATCTCCGCGATCGAGTGGTCGGTTATTCTCATCAACTCGTTCAACCGCCTCTCCATCGCGAGCGGGCACCCGCCGTCCGAGAGAAGCTACGCCGCCGAGGAGTCGGCCACCACCTAATGCTCCGACCTGCGCGGGCAACATGGCTCGCGGAGGAACGTTACCTTCGAACCCATAGCAATCGAAGAAAGGATACGACCATGGCCATCACCGATAAGACCGGTGCGGAAATCGCCGTAGAGCACAACGTCGAGGAAAAGGCTTTCGAGATTCGCCTCGTTGCCGAGGACACGATCGCGGGCAAGGCCCACTACATCGAGTCCGACGGCGAGCGGATCTTCTATCACACCGTCGTCGACTCCGAATTCGGCGGACGCGGGCTGGGCACCGCGCTCGTCAACGAGGCTCTCCAGGCCTCACTCCGCGACAACGTCACCGTCGTTCCCGTGTGCCCGATGGTCAAGGGGTTCCTCGACAAGAACGGCGATGCCTACGCCGCCGAGGGCGGTAGCACGCGCAATCCGACGCAGGCCGATATCGACGCCGCCCGCCGCGCATAAATCTCGAGAAGTAAAAAGCCGGCGCACCCTGGCGGTGCGCCGGCTCTTTCGTGTCAGTCGTGCTGGCTGGCCAGGTATCCCCCGGCGATCCGTTGACGAAGTTGGCTACGCAGGAACAGCAGATAGAGCCATACGAGCAGGAAGATCACCCCGACGATGGTCATCGTGTAGTGCACGAAGAATCCAATCACCACCGCCATCGCCAGGCCGAGGTTGAGCGGGATCGCCCACGGCTTCTTCTGCTGCGCACAGGCGAAGATCATGCCGCCGGCGACCACGAGGATGTAGACGGTCTTCCACCACGCCATGTGCGCGCCGCCGTCGACGCGGGCGACGACGGTGAGCACGAGGAGCACGATGATCGCCTCGAGGACCAACGTTCCCGAGCACACGCCGCGAAATCCCTTCCACGGGTCGGTGGTCGGTTCGTGCCCCACGCCTCGCGGATTGGCGCTGTTCGCATTCGAGCTCATCGCGGATCCTTTCCCATCGCGGCGCGCGCCGCCCCGGCCGTCACGACCGAGCCGGTGACGATGATTCCCTCGCCTCCGACCTCGTCGTCGTCCGTGGGGTTCGACATGCCGATCAGGTCGATCGCGAGGTCCACGGCTTCGGTGAGAGTATCCCCGCTGCTCACACGGTCCGGACCGAAGATCTCCTCGGCGAGCAGGGCGAGCTCATCCACGGGGATCGCGCGCGGAGAGGTGGTCTCGGTGACCACGATGTCGGACACGAGTGGCTCGATCTCTCGGAGGAAGCCGCGCGCGTCCTTGCCCTGCAGCATGCCGACCACGGCGATGAGCCGCTGGAAGTCGAACTCCTCACGCAGCGAGTTCGCGAGTGCCCGGCCGCCGTGCGCGTTGTGCGCGGCGTCGATGAAGATCGACGGCGACTGCGAGATCCGCTCCAGCCGACCGGGCGATTCGACGGCGGCGAAACCGGCGCGCACGCGCTCGATGTCGAGCTGGCGTCCAGCGCCGGCACCGAAGAACGCCTCTACGGATGCGAGTGCGAGCGCGGCGTTATCCGCCTGGTGCTCGCCGAACAAAGGCAGGAATATGTCCTCGTATTCACCGCCGAGTCCGCGCAGCGAGACCATCTGACCGCCGACGGCCACCGAGCGTGAGCTCACGTCGAATTCGCGCCCGGCGCGCGCCACCACGGCGCCCACCTCCTGAGCACGCGCGAGCAGCACCGCCTCGGCCTCGGGATCCTGCTTTGCCAGCACGGCGACGGATTCGTTCGGGTTGAGCAGGTCGGCGGTCGCGTCGACCTGCGGCCCCTTGATGATCCCGGCCTTCTCCCCCGCGATCTCCTCCAGCGTGTCGCCGAGGTAGTCCGTGTGGTCGATACCGATTGGTGTGACGACGGACACCGCGGGTTGCACGAGGTTCGTCGCATCCCAGGTGCCTCCCATCCCCGTCTCGACAACGGCCGCGTCCACCGGAGCATCGGCGAAAACGGAGAACGACAGCGCGGTGAGCACCTCGAAATAGCTCATTTTCGGTCCGCCGCGCTCGAGCGACCACTGGTCGACCATCTCGACCATCGGCTCGATCTCGCGGTAGGCCGCGGCGAACGTTCCCGGGCTGACGGGTTCGCCGTCTACGGCGATCCGCTCGGTCACCGACTGCAGGTGCGGGCTGGTCGTGCGTCCGGTGCGCTGGTGGAGCGCACGCAGAAGAGAATCGACCATGCGGGCGACAGAGGTTTTGCCGTTGGTTCCGGCGATGTGGACGACTTGGTATGCCAGCTGTGGCCCGCCGAGGACATCGAGCAGCCGCTCGATGCGGTCGAGCGAGGGATCGAGCTTCGACTCGGGCCAGCGCGTCGCGAGTACCGCCTCGACGGCTTCGAGCGCCGCCGCACCCGCTGCGCTGCCGGGGTCGCGGTCGTCGACGCCCAGTGCGACGGCTTCCGGTGACGGCGTGCCGCCGGGAATGCCGAGCGCTTCCTCGTCGGGGTCTATCCCCTCGCGGTATTTCTCGGCCTCCTGGAGCGCCTCTTCCTCGGCCAGATCGTCGGCGTAGAGGCCATCGCGCGCTGCCTCGTCGTCGAGGGGCCCGCCGAGAGGAACGAGGTTGGTCTCCGCTGAGCGCTCGTCGACCATGTCCGCGAGGTCCTCGTCGGTGAGGTCGTCCCAGCCGACGTTGGGATCGTGGGGCGGGAGCCAACGGCGGCCGCCGCCCGAGTCGCCGCCGTAGCCGTACTCGTCGAAGCCCATGTCGCCTGCGCCCGGGTCGTCGTCCCCCGAGTCGCTCCGGCCGGTGTCGTCGTCGCTCATGCCTGGGGCATACCTTCCAGTCGCGCGGTGATGCGCTCGACCTCGGCGCGCGCGAACTCCTGGCGGCCGCGGATCTTGTCGACAACGTGCTCCGGGGCCTTGGCGAGGAAGGACTCGTTGCCGAGCTTCGCTCCGGTCGTCTCCAGCTCCTTGCGTGCGCCGGCGAGATCCTTTTCCAGGCGTTTACGCTCCGCGGCGACGTCGATCGCGTCGGAGATGTCGATCTCCACCGTCACCGTACCCCTGGCGAGCCGCACCTCGATCGACGCCGTGGCAGCGAAGCCGTCGTCCGGCTCGGTGAGGCGCGCGAGATTTCGCACTTCGGCGAGCGTCGCGTCGGCGTCGACGGCTTCGAGGCCGATGAACTTCGCGGGCGCCTTCTGCCCCGGCTTGAGTCCCTGGTCACTGCGGAAGCGGCGCACCTCGGTGATGAGCTTCTGCGTGTCCTCGATCCGGCGCACGGACTCCTCCGCACCGTCCAACGGCTCGGAGCTCGGCCACTCCGCGATGACGAGCGACTCCTCGCCGGTCAGCGTGGTCCACAGCACCTCGGTGACGAACGGGATGAAGGGGTGGAGAAGGCGCAGAACCGTGTCGAGCACGTGGCCGAGCACGACCTTGGTGTTCTCTGCGCGCTCATCGCCGAACTGGACCTTGGCGAGCTCGAGGTACCAGTCGCACAGCTCATCCCAAGTGAAGTGGTAGAGCGCATCGCAGGCCTTCGAGAACTCGTAGGCGTCCAGCGAGGCATCCACCGCCACGCGAAGTTCGCCGAGTCGGTGAAGGATCCAGCGGTCGGCGTCACTGAGCGAATCCGTTTCGGGCAGGGTGCCGACCTTCGCCCCGTTCATCAGCGCGAACTTGGTCGCATTGAACAGCTTGGTGGCGAAGTTGCGCGAGGCCTGGGCATGGTCGTCGCCGACGGACAGGTCGCCGCCGGGTGCAGCACCGCGGGCGAGGGTGAAGCGCAGCGCGTCCGCGCCGTACTGGTCGACCCAGTCGAGCGGGTCGATGCCGTTGCCCTTGGACTTGCTCATCTTTTGGCCGTGCTCGTCGCGGACGAGTCCGTGGAGGAACACGTCGCGGAACGGCACGGGACCGCCGACCGCCTTGTCCCCGGTAAGACGCTGCCCGACGAACGTGCCGAACATCATCATCCGCGCGACCCAGAAGAACAGGATGTCGTAGCCGGTGACCAACACCGAGGTCGGGTAGAAGCGCTCGAGGTCTGTGGTGGACTCGGGCCAGCCCATCGTCGAGAACGGCCACAGGCCCGAGGAGAACCACGTGTCCAGCACGTCGGGGTCCTGCTCGTACCCCTCGGGCGCGGACTCGTCCGGTCCGACGCACACGACGTCGCCGTCGGGGCCGTACCAGATCGGGATCCGATGCCCCCACCACAGCTGCCGCGAGATCGTCCAGTCGTGCATGTTGTCGACCCAGTCGAACCAGCGCGGCTCCTGGGAGGCGGGGTGAATCACGGTATCGCCGTCGCGCACGGCGTCGCCCGCCATCTTCGCGAGGTCGGCGACCTTGACCCACCACTGCATCGACAGGCGCGGCTCGATGGCCTCGCCGGAACGCTCCGAATGGCCGACAGAGTGCACATAGGGGCGCTTCTCGGCGATGATGCGGCCCTGCGTCGCGAGCTCTGCGTTGATCGCCGAGCGCGCCTCGTACCGATCGAGCCCGTCGAACTTGGTGCCGGTGCCCTCGATCCGCGCGGCCGCGTCCATGATCGTCGGCATGGGCAGGTCGTGGCGCTGGGCGACCTCGAAGTCGTTCGGATCGTGGGCCGGGGTGATCTTCACGGCGCCCGAACCGAACTCGGGATCGACGTACTCGTCGGCCACGACAACCACGGACCAGTCCTCACGGATCGGGTGCGGCAGCGTCTGCCCGACGAGGTGGGCATAGCGCTCGTCCCCCGGCGCGACCGCGATGGCGGTATCGCCGAGCATCGTCTCCAGACGAGTGGTCGCGACGTCGATATACGGGCCGGAACCGTCGACGGAGCCGTAACGGAACGTCACCAGCTCGCCGTCGACATCGGAGTACTTGACCTCGATGTCCGAGATCGCGGTGCCGAGCACCGGCGACCAGTTGACCAGGCGCTCGGCGCGATAGATGAGGCCCTGGTCGTACAGCTCCTTGAAGATCGTCTGCACCGCGCGCGAGAGCCCCTCGTCGAGCGTGAACCGCTCGCGGGACCAGTCGACGCCGTCACCGATGCGGCGCATCTGCGAACCGATCGTGCCGCCGGAGTTCGCCTTCCACTCCCACACCTTCTCGATGAACGCCTCGCGGCCGATCTCGTGCCGCGAGGTGCCCTCGGCGTTGAGCTTCTTCTCCACCAGCGTCTGGGTGGCGATGCCGGCGTGGTCCATGCCCGGCAACCACAGCACCTCATAGCCCTGCATCCGCTTGCGGCGCGACAGCGCATCCATAAGCGTGTGGTCGAGGGCGTGACCCATGTGGAGCGAACCCGTGACGTTCGGCGGGGGCAAGACGATCGAGTACGGAGGCTTCTCGCTCGAGGCGTCCGCCTCGAAGTAGCCCGCCTCTACCCAGCGCGAGTAGATCGAGTCTTCGTGGTCCGCGGGATTCCACGATTTGGGCAAGGACTGCGCTGGATTCGCTGCGTTCGGCTGCTCGGTAGTCACCTGGACCAGTCTAATGGCCAAGTGCCCGCTGCTCTAAGTCGCATCGAGGCCGAGCGGCGTCGCTATCCTGCAGCGCTATTTGATGTCCGAGCCATGCTTCGCGAGCGCGGTGACCTCTATGTCCATGTAGGGAAACAGCGGGAGCGCGAACAGCAGCTCGTTGAGCTCGTCCGCGGACTCGACGTCGAAGATCGAGATGTTCGAATACTTGCCGGCGATCCGCCAGATCTCGGGCCATTTGCCCTCGCGCTGCAGCTGCTGGGAATAGGCCTTCTCGCGGGCGACGGTGTCCGCCCGCACCTGCGCGTCGAGGTCGGCGGGGATGTGGACGTCCATGCGGACGTGGAACAGTGCCATCGTTCGTTCCTTCTTTCGTGTCGTATGTGCTCCGAGTATGACGTCGGAGGTGCTCAGTCGGCGCGGCGGAAGCGGCTCACGGCATCGGGGTCCAGGTCGACGCCGAGCCCCGGCCCCTCGGGAAGGTGCACGCGCCCGTCGTCATAGGTGATCGGTTCGGTGAGCAGTTCGTGCGCCAACAGCAGCGGTCCGAAAAGCTCCGAACCGAAGGTGAATCCCGGGTCCGCGCAGGCGAGGTGGAGCGAGGCCGCGGTGCCGATCGGCCCCTCGAGTGAGGTCGCGGCGTGACAGGCGAGCCCTGCGGCGCGCGCGACGGCGACCGTCTCCTTACTGCGCAGCAAGCCGCCGAGCTTGGTCGTCTTGATGGCGAGGACCCCGGCGGCCTCCCTGCGCACGATCTCGAGGGCGTCGTGCGGGGACTGCACGGATTCGTCGGCCATGATCGGCACGTTCGTGAGCCGGGCGAGCTCGGCGAGCACGCCGAGCTGCTCGGTGGGCGTGGGCTGCTCGAACAGCTCGATGCCCGCCTCGGCCAGCGCGGGGAGGTAGCGCACCGCCGTCAGCCTGTCCCACCGCGCGTTGACGTCGATGCGCAGGCCGGCGCGGTCACCGATGTGCTCGCACAGTGCGATGATGCGGTCGGTGTCGGTGCGCGGGTCGCCCGACCCCATCTTGAGTTTGAAACTGCGGTGGCGGCCCGAGTCGAGGATTTCGGAGATCTCGCCGATCATCTCGTCCAGCGGGGCGACGCCGAGCGCCCACGTGCAGTCGATGGAGTCGCGGACCTTGCCGCCGAGCAGCGCGTGCATTGGGACGCCGAGGCTGCGCGCGTAGGCGTCGAACATCGCGATCTCCAGCCCGGCCTTGGCGAAGCGGCCGCGGGCGACGAACTTGTCGAAATCCTCGACCAGTCGCGGAATTTCATCGAGGGTCTGGCCGACGACGACGGGCGCGAGGTACTTGTCGACCAGCGCCTTCATCGTCTCGACGGACTCCCCTCCCCACCACGGTCCGCCCGGAGTGACTCCCTCGCCGTAGCCGGTGATCCCGTCCTCGGTGGTCACTTCGACCAGGAGGATGGGCTGCGCGGTGGCGGTGGTGGTGGCGAATTTGTGTGGCCGGATGAGCGGCACGTCGAGGATCGTCGATCGGACTGCGGCGATCTTCGGTGCGCCGCCGTTGGGCGGGATGTCGGACACGGTGGCCTGGCCTTCTTTCGGGGGCTGCTACATGCGGGTTTATAGGGAATTTCGCCTCACACGCGTCGGGCCCGGCGCCGTTGTATCGACTGCGGCACCGGGCTCGAAGCTGGCATCAGGCGACGAAGCGGCCTTCGCTTTCGGGGTCGAGCACGAAGTCGTAATTGACGACATTCACGCCGTCTGCGCCGGGCTGCGGGTCGAGGATCAGGTCGGGCTTGACTGCGCCGGCGACGTCATCGTCGACGTAGTCGCCGCCCTGGAAGTACAGCTGCGTAGTGATCAGGCGCTTGCCGGGTGCGGTGACCTTGAGGTGCAGGTGCGCCGGGCGCCAGGGGTGTCCGCCATAGGACCGGACGAAGGCGCCGGTGGGGCCGTCGTGCGGGATTTGGTACGGCGCGGGCTGCATCGTGTGGATCTTGAAATTGCCGTCGGCATCGGTGGAGAAGGTGCCACGAAGGTTCCACTCGGGGATGCCGAGTCCGTCGTCGAATTGCGAGTAGTAGCCGGCGGAGTCGGCGTGCCAGATTTCCACCGAGGCGTTCTCGATCGGCGAGCCGTCGAGGTCGCGAACCTGGCCTTGGAAGATCAGTGCTGTACCGTCCTCGTCGTCGCGCATGGGAAGCGCGGCGTCGGAACCGAGATTCGGCGCATCCGGCACGTAGTACGGGCCCTCGATGGAGCCCTTGGTCCCGTCGAAGATTCGGCTGTTGGAGTCCTCGATGAAGTGCTCGAGGAACACGTCGAGCCATAGCGGCCATTCGCCTCCCTCGCCGAGGGCGATGAGCCACTGCTTGAGCACGCGGTATTCGTCGTAGGTGACCTCGTGTTCGTAGATGACCTCGCTGAGCTTGCCGAGCACGTCCTTGTAGATCGCCGCGGCACGGTCGGTCGAGGTGTCCGCGGTGACCTCATTGGTACGGAACTTGGCGGTGGCGGCGTTGCCTGAGCCCGAGGCGGTGGGAACTGCGGTAGTCACGGTTACTCCTCACATGACGGTGGATGGTTTCGCAATTGGGAAACTGCGCTCCGTCGGCGACTGGTGACCCATCGGGCAGATGTGGAATGCGATCACTTTTTCGTCGTCCAACTGCCTTAACTGTGCGCTGAGACACACACTTCGTCAAACCCTTATTTCTGCACTCTTTTAGTATTTAATGCATTTTGTGCACACCTTAGCGCTGCGAACATTCACGTTTGCGCAGGCCCAACGACTTGCGCAGCCCCCTTGGTTCGACAGGCGAACACACCACCCTAGGGAAAGGCTAGGCATTTACCTAGTGTGTCGCGAGTCACTGCGTGTGATTGTGGTGACACCACGCCGACGCCCTGCCCGGTTGAACCACCCCGTCGGCGATCCCGCACGAAGGAAGGAAGCAACGCCGTGACGACCCGACTCGAGTCCCTCGAGGGCACCCTGTCCAATGCCATCCAGGACATCCCGGAGGAAGGCATCATCCGCGCCAACCGGACGATCTTCACCGACGAGGACCTGTTCGAGCTCGAGATGAAATACATCTTCGAGGGCAACTGGGTGTACCTCGCCCACGAATCGCAGGTCCCGGAGATCGGCGACTACTTCACGACCACCATCGGCCGCCAGCCCGTCGTCATCACCCGAGACAAGGAGGGCGAGCTCAACTGCCTCATCAATGCGTGCTCGCACCGCGGCGCGATGCTGTGTCGACGCAAGACCGATAACCGGAAGACGCTGACCTGCCCGTTCCACGGCTGGACGTTCTCCAACAACGGCAAGCTGCTCAAGGTCAAGGATCCTCGCGGCGCCGGCTACCCCGAACAGTTCAACACCGAGGGCTCCCACGATCTGCGCAAGGTCGCCCGCTTCGAGAGCTACCGCGGGTTCCTCTTCGGCAGCCTCAACCCCGACGTCGTCCCGCTCGCCGAGCACCTGGGCGACGCCACCAAGATCATCGACATGACCGTCGACCAGTCTCCCGAGGGCCTCGAGGTGATTCGCGGCGCGTCGACCTACACCTACGACGGCAACTGGAAGCTCCAGGCCGAGAACGGTGCCGACGGCTACCACGTCTCCGCCACCCACTGGAACTACGCGGCGACCACGGCACGGCGCTCCTCGGGTGAATCGAAGAACGAGACCCGCGCAATGGACGCCGGCACCTGGGGCAAGCAGGGCGGCGGATACTACAGCTTCCCGCACGGCCACCTCCTGCTGTGGATGTGGTGGGGCAACCCCGAGGACCGCCCGTTGTTCGAAAAGCGCGAGCAGCTCGCCGCCGAGCTCGGCGAGAAGAAGGCCGAGTTCATGGTCGGCGCTTCGCGGAACCTGTGCCTGTACCCGAACGTGTACCTCATGGACCAGTTCTCCTCGCAAATCCGCCACTTCCGGCCGATCTCCGTCGACAAGACCGAGGTGACGATCTACTGCATCGCCCCCAAGGGCGAAAGCGACGCGGCCCGCGCGAACCGGATCCGCCAGTACGAGGACTTCTTCAACGCCACAGGCATGGCCACCCCGGACGATCTCGAGGAATTCCGTTCCTGCCAGAAGACCTACATGGCCACCAAGGCCCCGTGGAACGACATGACCCGCGGCTCGATGCACCAGGTCGACGGGCCCGACGAGGTCGCCAAGGGCATCGGCCTCGACAACGTGCTGTCCTCCGGAGCGCGAACCGAGGACGAGGGCCTGTACCCGATCCAGCACGGCTACTGGCTCAACTCGATGAATTCCGCGCTCGAGAGCGAGAAGGAACTGGCGTCCGAATAGGACTCGACGTCCCGCCACTTTCCCAGCGCCCGCCCATTCGCCTCGTCGGCCCTGCCCTCAGCACGGCCAGACACCCAGGAGACCCGCCATGACCACCTCTCTTGCCACTCCCGGCACACCATTGACCACCACCGAGATCAACACGAACGTGTCCCGCGCGGACATCGAGGCCTTCCTCTACTTCGAGGCACGCCTACTCGACGACCGTGACTTCGAACGCTGGATCGAGCTATACCGCGAGGACGCCCCGTTCTGGATGCCGGCATGGGATGACGACGGAGAGCTCACTCGCGATCCGCAAAAGGAGATTTCGCTGATCTACTACCCGGATCGCTCCGGTATCGAAGATCGCGTGTTCCGCATCCGCACCGATCGCTCAAGCGCGACCTCGCTCCCCGAGCCCCGCACCGGACACACGATCTCCAACGTCGAACTTCTCGAAGAGCGCGAGGGCGAGATAGACATCCGCTTCAACTGGATCTCGCACTACTTCCGCTACAACACGACCGACTCCTACTTCGGAACGTCGTTCTACACCCTCGATGTGCGTGGGGACTCTCCGCTGATCGCGTCGAAGAAGGTCGTCCTCAAGAACGACTACATCCACCACATCGTCGACGTCTACATGGTCTAGGCCGCGCTCGACGCTTGCCGCCACCAGACGACGACCCACTCTCAAAGGACCCGCGATATGTCACACCAAGTCGCATTGAGCTTCGAGGACGGGGTGACCCGGTTCATCACCGTCAACCCGTTCGAAACCGTCGCCGACGCCTCTTATAAGGCGCGCATCAATATCCCGCTCGACTGCCGCGACGGCGCGTGCGGAACCTGCAAGTCGTTCTGCGAATCGGGCACATTCGACCCGGGCGATTTCATCGACGACGCCATGACGGAGGACGAGCTCGAGCAGGGCTACTGCCTGCCGTGCCAGGCCCTGCCGGAATCGGACATGGTCATCAACATCCCGACCACCTCCGATGTGGCAAAGACCGCACCGTCGGCGAGCACCGCGACCGTGACCGGCGTCGAGAAGGTCTCCGAGTCCACGTTCTCGCTGCGGATGAAGGTCGAGAATCGCGAATCGCTCGCGTTTCTGCCCGGCCAGTATGTCAACGTGTCCGTTCCCGGCGCCGACGCCGCCCGTTCGTATTCGTTCTCGAATGGGACAAGCGAGGAGGAGTTGAGCTTCCTCATTCGCAACACGCCCGGCGGCGTCATGACCACCTATCTCGAAGAGCGGTGCGACGTCGGCGACGAGCTCGAGCTGACCGGGCCGATGGGCAGCTTTTTCCTTCGCGAGGCCGACCGCCCGCTGCTTCTGCTCGCCGGCGGGACCGGGCTCGCGCCGATCCTGTCGATGCTCCGGTCGCTGTGCGATGGAGACGAGCGCGAGGTTCACCTGATCTACGGCGTCTCCCGGGTCGACGATCTCGTCGGCCTGGACGAGCTCGACGCGTTCAAGGCCGATAATCCCCGCTTCACCTACGACACCGTGGTCTCCGATCCCGATTCCGGGCACGAGCACATCGGCTACGTCACCTCGCTGATGGGCGCCGAGCAGCTCCGCGACGGCGAGATCGACGTGTACCTGTGCGGGCCGCCGCCGATGGTCGATTCCGTGCGCGAGCACCTCGACTCCGTCGGGACGACGCCGGTGAACTTCTACTACGAGAAGTTCACCCCGGCCGCCGGCACCAGCACCGAGGACGCGGCGAAGGACACCGTCACGGTCACCAAGGTCGAGGACGATCGTGCGACCACCGTCGTCTCCGGCCCCGGCTTTGAGCGGGGCGAGCAGCACCTGTCGCTCGCCGCGAGCTCCGATGCCCAGTTCGATGCCCGCATGGCGTTGGAGTTCGGTGCACTCGAGCTGGTCATCGGCAGGCTCAGCGAGCAGGAGATCAACGAATTCCGTGCGCTCGCCCAGTCCGCGAACGCATACATCGACGGCAACACCTTCGTCGACGCCGAGGCATTCACGAAGACGAACAACGCCTTCCACGAGTACCTCTTCGTATGTACGTCGAACGATTCGCTGCTGCACGCCTACCGTTCGCTGGAGGTCACCAAGTACATGAACACGGTGCTCCCGCCCGCGAACTGGGTTTCCGAGCACATCGTCGCCGAGCATCTCCAGCTCGTCGAGGCGCTCGAGACCAACGACAGGGACGCCGCGCGCTACATCGTGCGCCACCACACCGAGCACGCCAAGGAAACAATGCACGCCGCCGTCATCCAGATGGAGGACTCCGAGTGAGCGCGCCGGTCTCCTCAGATGACCCGCTGTCCCCTCCCATCGTGAGCCCCGGCCGTTTTCGCGGAGCGCGGGCCGTCGTGAGCGGCGCCGCCCAGGGCATCGGCATGGCCGTCGCCGCGCGTATCGCGATGGAGGGCGGACACGTCATAGCCGTGGACCGCTCGACACTTGTAGAGGACGCATGCGCACGGATCTCCTCGCTCGCGAATGACGGCGGACGTGCCGATCCCCTCTGCGCGGACCTCGAAACCTGGGAGGGCGCGGAAGCGGTGGCCGAGAAGGCCGGCACGGTCGACGTGCTTATCAACAACGTCGGCGGAACGATCTGGGCGCGCCCGTATTCCGAGTACTCCCCCGAGCAGATCGAGGCCGAGATCCGGCGGTCGCTGTTCCCGACGCTGTGGATGTGCCGGGCATTCCTGCCGGCGATGGTCGCCGCGGGCGCGGGGACTATCGTCAACGTCTCTTCGGTCGCCACCCGCGGGGTGAATCGCGTGCCCTACGCGGCGTCGAAGGGCGGCGTCAACGCAATCACCGCGGCGCTCGCGCTCGAATCCGCACCCCACGGCGTTCGCGTCGTTGCCACGGCGCCCGGCGGCACGCTCGCGCCGGAGCGGAAGATCGCGCGCGGTGGCGCGCCGGACTCGGACACCGAACGGCGCTGGTACCAGGAGATCGTCGACCAGACCGTCGACTCCTCCCTGCTCAAGAGGTACGGAACCCTACACGAGCAGGCCGCCCCGATCTGTTTCCTCGCCTCGAGCGAGGCAAGCTACATCGACGGATCTGTGATTCCTGTCGCCGGAGGTGACCAGGGATAGCGACAATAGACGACATATCGCGCGCCGCCCGGCCGTGACAGCGGTGGCCGGGCGCGCGTTCGCCGACTCAGATTTCGTCAGGGAGCAGTCCATGGACATCGGACGCCACGTCGCCACCAATCCGGCCATCAACGCCATTGTCGAAGAGCTCGACCGCGCGCAGACGCGCCGCTCTCGGGTCGTGCGAATCCTGGCGCCGGAAGGCGGAGGAAAGACGCGGCTACTCGAAGACGCGATGAGCGCGCTCGCCGGCCGCGCCATCTACGCGGTTCGGGCGCTCAGCTGGGAGACCGAGTCTCCCGGCTGGGTCGCGCAGCGCCTGATCGAGCGCCTACCTGCGCCGAGCCGCCACTCGGGGAAGAACGCGCGGATCACCGGTTTCGAGGCGCAGAACCTCATCGCCGGCGCGATCGGCGCGAGCGAACCCGGCACCCTGATCGTTATCGACGACGCCCACTTTGCCGACCCCGCCTCGCTCAAGACCCTCGGCACGGCGCTGCAGCTCGCACCGCGGTCAAATGTTCTGGTCATCCTGCTCGTCGACGATTCGGTGACGTCCCCGTCCGCCTCATTGACCCGCGAACTGGCCGACACCGACATCGTCGTGCCCTACTTCCGCCTCGGCCAGGTGCGCTCTCTACTTGGGCAGCACACGGGCATCGACGCCCCGCAAGAACTCGCGCGATCGATCTTCGCCCTCACCGCCGGCGAGCCGTCGACTACGATCTCGATGATCGAACACCTGGCTGCCACCGGTTGGACGTCACTCGAGCAGATCCCGGTTCCGGCTCACATCGCGGCGCCGACGAGGGCGAAGCTCGACGGGCTCGATGACGCGAGCCGCTCGCTCGCCGAGCATGTAGCGGTGCTCGGAACGTCGACGTCATGGGACGAGTTGGCGGTGTTCTCGGGGATCGGCGATGCCGAATCCCTGGCGGCGGAACTCGATCCGCTGTGCGAGGCGAACATCCTCACCGTCCACGCCGATCCCGGTGCGACGTGGGTGCGTTTCTCGGCGCCACTCGATCGGAATATCGTGCTCGCCTCGCTCCCACCCACGAGGATTCGCCAGTTACATCAGCGGGCGGCGGAGCTGTTCGCCGACAACAACCTCGATTCCTCGCTCGCGCACCTGGCCGCACTGTCGACCGGGCAGGACCAGGAACTCGCCGACCGCCATGCCTCGCGCGCCGCCGAGCTCGCCGATGACGGCGACTGGTATTCGGCGGCGCGGACCCTGCTCACCGCCGCGCGCCTGGATCCCTCCCCCGAAAGCGCGATGCGGCGGCGCCGAGAAGGCGTCGACAGCCTCATCGAGGCGGGCCACATCGACGAGGCGACGTACATGTCCACGGCCATGCAGTCGGCCGCGCCCTCTCCCGAACGCGACGCGGTATTCGGTTACCTCGCGGTGATGCGCGGGAAAAAGTCGGAGGCGACGATGCTGCTCGAGCGGGCGCGGGAGTCCCTCGGCGACCGCGGGCACGCCGGGGTGACCTCGCTCGCCTCGAAATTCGTGATGCACGCGCTGGCTTCCTGGAACCCCACGGACATGCTGCACTGGTCGGAAATCGCCGCGCTCGACAGCGCCGTGGACATCCCGTCGACACAGGCCGCGCGCGCGATCGGCGGCCTGGCGACGCTGATTTCCTCCTCCGACGATCCGAAGTACGCAGACACCGACAACAGCGGTTTCGCCGTGCACAGCGGCTACGTCCAACGGTTCGAACTCGCGGCCGGCTGGGGCGCGTTTGCCGCCGACGAGCCTGCGAAGGCGCGGCGCCACTTCGAGTCGGCGCTGGCCATCTCCCCTGAGAAGAGCTCCGAGCGCATCACGATCCAGGCGCAGGCCTGGCTCGCCTATACCCATTTTCTCCTCGGCACTTGGGACGAGGCGATCCGCATCATCGAAACCGCGGCTCGGCGCGTGTCCGACCTCGGACTGGAATTGCTTGCACCCCTCGTCCATGGCACCGGCGCGATGATTCGCTCCATGCGCGACGACCCGGTGGGTGCGTCCCGCCACATCGTGCACCTCAACCCGCCGGTGGACTCCTATCCGCTGCAGACGATCCCGTCGGCGATGGCCGCGATCCAGGTCGCCGCCTCGCGCGGCGACTACGCCGAGGTCCGCCGCGCCGGCGCTCCCCTGGCCGCGCTCGGCCACGACGTCGACTTCGACCAACCCGGCTACTGGCCGTGGTTCGAGTTGTACGCGCACGCGCTCGTCCTCGGCGGCCGGATCCGCGAGGCCGAGAACCTCATCGACCCCATGTGGCGACGCGCCGAACGCGTGGGGCATGCGACGACGCTGGCCTCGATCGAATCCGTGCGCGCGCGGATCGCCGGCATCCGGGGCGAGCACGAGGAGATGCAGGCGCTGCTCGACTCCTCCATCGAGCGAGTGTCGCCGCTCGGGATTCCCTACCGACTCGCGCGACTCCATTTCGCCGCAGGCCAGACCCTACGGCGCGCGGGACGGCGCAAGGAGGCCGACCACTCGCTGGGCATGGCCCGAGACCTGTACGAGCAGTTCGGCGCGGCCGTGTACGTCCGGCGGTGCGACCGAGAGCGCAAGGCCGGCGGCGTCAACGTCGAGCGCGGGCCGCGCCAGGACCTCACTCCCCAGGAGAAAGCCGTCGCCTCCCTGGTGGCGGCGGGGCACAGCAACGCCGAAGTTGCCGACGAGCTCTACCTGAGCATCAAAACCATCCAGTACCACCTGACCCGCATCTACGCGAAGCTCGGCATCCGCGGCCGGAGCGAGCTCGCGGCGATGTATGCCGCCGAGATCAGCGATTAGGAACCTCGATGACCACCGCACTGCACCTGCCGGAAAAGCCGCACCACACGCGACCCCGCCCGCGCGATCTCGTTCGCGCGCTCGGACCCCGGCAGCTCGCGGACGGTCTCATCGCATTGTTGTTCTCCGCCACCGGACCCGTCGCACTCATCATGGCGGCGGGCCATCAGGGCGGCATGAACGGCGCCGAGATCTCGTCGTGGATCTTCGGCGTCTTCTTCTGCAATGGCATCCTCACCGTTCTTGCCAGCTGGATCTACCGCACTCCGCTCGCGTTCTTCTGGACCATCCCCGGCACCGTCATCGTCGGTAGCTCGCTCGGCCATCTCAGCCTGTCGGAGGTGGTCGGCGCGTACCTCGTCACCGGCGCCCTCATCACCATTCTCGGCGTTTCCGGACTGGCCAAATGGTTCATGGAGTTACTGCCGCTACCGATCGTCATGGCGATGGTCGCCGGCGTGTTCCTGAGCTTCGGGCTCGATCTTATCCACTCCCTGTGGGACGCTCCCCTGCTCACCGTTCCGATGGCGATCGCGTTCGCCGTTCTCGTCGCGCTCCCCCGGCTCGGTTCCAAGATCCCGCCGGTTCTCGCCGCCATGGTGGTCGGCATCGTCGCCGTCACAGCTGCCGGACAATGGAACGCCGGAGACCCGACCCTCGGGATTCTGGCGACGCCGATGCTCCACGCGCCGGAGTTCACGTTCCGCGCGGCGGCCGAACTCGTGTTGCCGCTCGCCATCACCGTCATCGTCGTGCAGAACGGGCAGGGCGTCGCCGTGCTTCGCGGAACCGGACACCATCCACCAGTGACGGCGAGCGCCATTCTCTCCGGCGTGTGGTCCGTTCTCGTCGCGCCTTTGGGAGCGGTGTCCAGCTGCCTGACCGGACCGACGAACGCGCTCATTGTGGCCGGGAAACCGGCGGATCGTCACTGGGCTGCGGCCATCGTCACCGGGGTCGGCGCGATCGTTGTCGGCATCCTCGCGCCCGCCTTCGTCGGGGTAATCCTGCGAACTCCGGCCGAGTTTCTCGCCGCCCTCGCCGGGCTGGCGATGCTCGTCCCGCTGTGCGGCGCGTTCGCGACGGCCTTCTCCCGAGTGGGCTGGTTCGGCCCGCTGTCGTGCTTCCTCGTGACAGTCGCCGACCAGTCGCTGTTCGGGATCGGTGCGCCGTTCTGGGGCGTAGCCGCCGGGCTCGCGGTGTGGGCGCTTATCGACCGCAGGAACGACGCCGACTGATCCGCGCACGATCGCGGCGGGCGCGGGTCGCGGTCAGAGTAGACCGAGGGAGGCGACCGCCTCGCGCTCGGAGATGAGTTCGGCAACCGAGGCGTCGATGCGTTGGCGCTGCCACGGCGAGATCTCGAGGTTCGGGACGACTTCGAGTTGTCCGCCGACCGAACGGACGGGCTGGCCGCACACGAGCCCCTCGGGGATGCCGTAATCCCCGCGGGAGACCATCGCCACCGTGGTCCAGCTATCGCGGCTCCCGTTCTCGCCGCCCTGCACCCAGTCGCGCATGTGGTCGACGGCCGCCGACGCCGCCGACGCGGCGGACGAAGACCCTCGGACCTTGATGATCTCCCCGCCCCGACCGGCCACGCGCGGAATGAAATCCTCCTCGATCCACCGCGTGTCGAGGTCGCCGGACACCGGGTTTCCGTCGACCGTCAGATACGTCGTGTCCGGGAACTGGCTCAGTGAGTGGTTGCCCCACACGACCATGCCGTCGAGCGCGGTCGTGGGCACCGAGAGCTTGTCTCCGAGCTGGCTCAGCGCCCGGTTGTGGTCGAGCCGCATGAGCGCGGTGAACCTGTCCGCGGGCACGTCCGGTGCGTGATTGGCGGCGATGAACGCGTTGGTGTTGGCCGGGTTTCCGACGACCAGGACCCGGATGTCGTCCGCCGCGCCCGCATTGATTGCCTGCCCCTGAGTACGGAAGATGGCGCCGTTCGCGGTGAGCAGGTCGGCTCGCTCCATTCCGAGCCCGCGAGGCTTGGCGCCCACGAGGAAAGCGACGTTGGCACGGTCGAAAGCCTCCGAGGCATCCGAGGTCACCGACACGGACTCCAGCGCCGGGAACGCAGCGTCCTCCAACTCCATGGCAACGCCCTCGGCGACGCCGACCGCCGAGGGAATCTCGAGGAGCCGCAACCGGATCGGGACCCGCGGGCCGAAGATCTCGCCTGCGGCGATCCGGAAGAGCAGTGAATATGCGATCTGGCCGGCTGCGCCGGTGACGGTGACAACGTGTGCGGTTTCCCGGGTCGGTTCGCTCATCAGGAGGGTCCTCCATCCACTTCACTGACTTCTCGCGCCCCACTTCGTGGGTGAGGCTTCTACAGGCGAGAGTAGTCGCGGCGGCGGCACCGGCGCAGGGATCGACTTCGTGGGTGCGAGCTCGGGGTACCTTGGGGCCATGGCCAACGCGATGCTCGCCCTGGACTCGTTCCCCACCAATTCCGTGCCCGACGGGATCCCTGATATCCCGATCGTGCTCCTCGGCTCACTCGGATCGAAGCGTTCGATGTGGAGAGAACAGATCGAGGCGCTCAACACCATCGGCCCCGTCTACGCAATCGATATCCGCGGGCATGGCGATTCGCAGGTGCTCGACGAGCCCACGACGATGGCGGATCTGGCGCAGGACGTGATTCGCTCGCTCAATATGAACGAGATCGCCTCCGTGCATGTCGTCGGCCTGTCCATCGGTGGCGCTATCGCCCAGGAGTTGGCGCTGAGTTCACCCGAGCGGGTCGAGCGGCTCGTGCTTTCCTCGACCGCGCCGAAATTCGGCGAAGCCGACGCATGGCGGCAGCGGATCGACACCGCACGGAATTCGGGGCTGGACTCGCTCGTCGGTCCCGTGATGTCGAAGTGGTTCACCCCGGACTGGGCGGACACGCACCCCGACGTCATCTCGAACATCCACCGAAACTTCGTGGAAACCGATCCCGTCGGCTATGCGCGGTGCTGCGAGGCGCTCGCCGGATTCGATACCCGCAATCGCCTCGGCGAGATCTCCGCTCCGACGCTTGTCGTGTCCGCTACCGAAGACGGTTCCACGCCTCCCGAGGTCGTCGGACAGCTTGCCGACGGCATCGACGGTGCGACGCGAGTGAGCATTGAAGGCGCCGCACACATGTGCAACCTGCAGTGCCCGGATGAGTACAACGCGGCGCTCGTCGACTTCCTCAAGCCCTGAGCCATTATTCGCGCTTGGGCGCTACCCGACTCGCTCGAACACGGCGGCAAGACCTTGCCCGCCGCCGATACACATCGTCTCCAGTCCCCAGCGTGCATCGCGGCGTGTCATCTCCCCGCACAGCGTTGCCAGGATGCGCGCGCCTGTCGCTCCGATCGGGTGACCAAGCGAAATTCCGGACCCGTTGGGGTTGAGGTGTTCCGATTCGGGGCCCATTTTCCATTCGCGCAGAACGGCCAGTGCCTGAGCGGCGAAGGCCTCGTTGAGCTCGATGACGTCCATATCGCCAAGCTCGAGCCCGAGACGGCCGAGGACCTTCGCGGTCGCCGGGACCGGGCCGATGCCCATGGTCTCCGGGGAGACTCCGGCGACGGACCACCCGGCGAGCCGGACCACCGGCTCGAGGCGGAGTTCCTTCGCTTTCTCCATCGTCGTGACGATTGCCATTGCGGCGCCGTCATTCTGGCCCGAGGCGTTGCCCGCGGTGACGGTGGATTTCGGGTCGATCTTCGACCGTATCGCGCGCAGCTGCGACAGCGAATCGACGGTGGTGTCGGCACGCGGATGCTCGTCGATGTCGACGGTGACGGGGTCGCCCTTACGTTGCGGCACGTCGATGGGAACGATCTCGCGCGCGAACTTCCCGGCCTCCTGCGCCGCGACCGCTCGCTGATGTGACTGGGCGGCGAGCGCGTCCTGCTCGGCGCGGCCGATCGAATAGTGCTCGCGGAGATTCTCCGCGGTCTCGATCATTCCGCCGGGGACGGGATGATTCTTTCCGCCGGCGGTCAGACGGCCGCGAGCGAGGCGGTCGGCAAGCTGTACTCCGTCGCCCCGGATGCCGTAGCGCGGCGACGGGTTGGTGTAGAACTCGGCGTTGCTCATCGAGTCAGCGCCGCCTGCGACGATGAGGTCTGCAGCACCGGAAGAGACGTGGGCCGCGGCGGTGAGAATAGCTTGGAGCCCCGAACCGCAGCGGCGGTCGAGTTGCATCCCCGGCACATCGATGCCCAGGCCGGCGTCGAGCGCCGCGACGCGGCCGAGGGCCGGCGCTTCGCCGTTGGGATAGCCCTGCCCGAGAATCACGTCGTCGATGTGCTCGGGGTCGATGCCGGAGCGCTCGACGAGCGCGGTGAGCACGGTTGCGGCGAGCGATTCGACCGGCACGGTCTTCAGCGCGCCGCCGAATCGTCCCACGGGGCTTCGCAGGGGTAGACAGATGACGGCATCGGGCATGGGGAAAGGTCCTTTCGGGAGATTCCGAGGGGTGAGGGAGGGCGTGCGTTACCGGTTCACGGTCGCGAGGTCTTCACTGATCGCGGACGCCGCGGAGAGCAGGGCGGGAACGAAATCGTCGTGCAGTTGATCGAGCGTGTAGCGCATCGCGTGGGTGGAGATGTTGATCGCTGCGACCGTCGCGCCGGACTCGTCCTTGATCGGCGCGGCAAGCGAGCGCAGTCCTGGCTCGAGTTCCTGGTCGGTCATCGACCAGCCACGTTTGCGCGCGGCCTCGATCTCGCCGCGGAGGGTGGCCTCGTCGAAGCCGGGCCTGCCGGGCTCGTCTCGTTCGGTGGCCCGGCGGAGATAGCTCGCGAAGTCGGTCTCGTTGAGGCTCGCGAGAAGAACTTTGCCCATCGAGGTCGCGTGCGCGGGGAAACGGGTGCCGATCGTGATGTCGACGGTCATGATCCGGCGGACCTGCACCCTGGCGACATAAACGATGTCGGTGCCGTCGAGAATGGACACCGACGACGATTCCCCGAGCCGGGAACGTAGCTTTTCCAGGTGCGGCGCGGCGACCTCGGTGAGCGGCATCGACGAAAGATAGCTATATCCGAGCTCGAGGACCTTCGGCGTCAACCAGAATTGTGACTCGTCCGAATCGACGTACCCGAGATCGACGAGGGTGAGCAGGAATCGTCGCGCTGTCGCGCGGGACAAACCGGTGGAGCGGGCAACCTGCGACAGGCTCTGCCGAGGGTTCTCCGCGTCGAATGTGCGGATCACGGCGAGCCCGCGGGCGAGAGACTGGACGAATTCGGTGCCCGCCACCTTCCCGTTCGGCTGCGGCTGCGACGCCTTCACCATCGCGTCTCCCCGAGGTTGTCGAGCACGTGCTTCTGCAGGATGTCGGACAACTGCTCGGACTGTTCGAAAGTCGGCACGTGTGCCGCGGGCTCGAGTACGACGAGGCGGCCGTGGCCGATCCCGTCGAGGATCTCCTGCACAGATGCCGGAGGGGTTGCCGGGTCGTCCGCGCCCGCGACGCCGACGACCGGGGTCTTGATGGATCCGAGCTCGTCGCGCACATCGTAGGACGCCAGCGCCTCGCACGCGGAGGCATACCCCTCGGCTGGAGTGGCAAGGACCATGCGCTCGAGCCGCGCCATCAACTCCGGGGACGCCTCGGCCTTGCCCTGCGACACCCAGCGCGACGCCACCGAGTTCGCCACCGCTTCCATCCCATCCTTGCGAACTAGCGCGGCTCGATCCAGCCAGGCTTGCGACTCGCCGAACTTGGCCGATGTGCAGATCAACGCGAGCGAATCGAGCCGCTCGGGATAACGAATTCCCATCTCGAGAGCTACTGCCCCGCCGAGCGAAAGCCCCGCCATGTGCACCCTGTCGATCTCGAGGCTGTCGATGACGGACACGATGTCCAACGCCAGTTCTTCAACTGTAGAGGCCCCGTTGACGACTTCCGATCCCCCGTGCCCGCGGAGATCGACGGCGAGCACGCGAAACGACTGCGCCAGTGCACGCACCTGCTCGGACCACATCGATCGATCCGAGCCGAGGGAACCGAGCAGCAAGACGGTGGAATCTCCCGCCGCTGACCGTTTCGTCGGCTCGTGAAGCTCATACGACAAGCTCGCCAGCATCATGACGGCACCTCCAGGTTCAACATACGAACGTATAGCCACTATTCAAACATACTTTGTCGATAATTGTGACCCACCTCCCACTTGAGTGCGATTGACGCGGCAACACCCCAGGGGAAATCACACCGTGTTCGCCTATTGCACACTTGTGTGCATTGCGAATTCATCCTATGGTGTGTGACATGATCAACAAAGTCTTCTCGTCGGCGGCGGAAGCCGTCGCCGACATCCCCGATGGCGCTTCTCTCGCCGTGGGCGGTTTCGGTTTGGTTGGCATTCCCGCCATCCTCATTGACGCGCTCTTGGAACAGGGAGCGTCCGACCTCAAGACCGTGAGTAACAATTGCGGGCTCGACGGCTTCGGACTCGGCAAGCTGCTCGAAGCTCACCGCATCTCGCGGACGATCGCCAGTTACGTCGGTTCCAACAAGGAGTTCGCGCGGCAGTATCTGTCCGGCGAACTTTCCGTCGAGCTCACCCCTCAGGGCACGCTCGCCGAGCGCATGCGCGCGGGCGGCGCGGGGATTCCGGCTTTCTATACCCCTGCCGGTGTCGGCACGCAGGTCGCAGAGGGCGGACTACCCATTAGGTATGACGGCGATGGAGGCATCGCCGAGGCGTCCGTCCCCAAGGAAACCCGGGAGTTCGGCGGCGAACTGTTCGTTCTCGAAGAGGCGATCCGCACCGATTACGCCCTGGTACACGCATACAAGGGCGACCGGCTTGGCAACCTCTGCTTCCGCGGTACCGCGCGGAATTTCAATCCGGATTGCGCCGGCGCCGGCGCGATCACCATCGCCCAGGTCGAGCACCTCGTCGAGCCAGGCGAGATCGCGCCCGAGGACGTACACGTGCCCGGCATCCGCGTTCAGCGCGTCGTGCCGGTCGGCAGGCAGGACACGGGAATCGAGTTGAGGACGGTGCGCCAATGAGTTGGTCCCATGAGGAGATGGCGGCACGGGTCGCCAAGGAATTCACCGACGGACAATACGTCAACCTCGGCATCGGGATGCCGACGCTCATCCCCGGATACATCGCTGAGGGGACGGAGGTCATCCTCCATTCCGAGAACGGTGTGCTCGGCGTCGGCCCTTACCCCACCGAGGACGAGCTCGACCCCGAGCTCATCAACGCAGGCAAGGAGACCATCACGGTCCTTCCCGGTGCCGCCTTCTTCGGGTCCTCGGATTCCTTCGCAATGATCCGCGGAGCCGCCGTCGACGTCGCAGTCCTCGGCGGCATGCAAGTGAGCCAGACCGGCGATCTATCCAACTGGATGGTTCCGGGCGCGATGGTCAAGGGAATGGGCGGCGCGATGGACCTTGTCCACGGCGCCGGGCGCGTCATCGTGATGATGGATCATGTCACCCGCAAGGGACAGCAGAAGATCCTCGAACAGAACACGCTACCTCTGACCGGCCGCGGTTGCGTCTCGCTCATCGTTACCAATCTTGCGGTGCTTGACGTCACCGATCGAGGGTTGGAGCTTGTCGAGCTCGCACCCGGCGTCGAATTCGACGAGGTTCAAGAATCTACCGGAGCGACTATCCACCGCCCCTAGGTGGCGTCTGCCAGATACCTCGAAAAGCGAGAGGCCGGTGAGCGATTAAACCGCTCACCGGCCTCTAACCCGTCTCGAGTGGGCTAACTATTTATCCTGGCCAGGATAATTAAAGTCAGGCCGACTTCTCTTCGCCCGAGTTATCCTTTTCGATCTGGCTCGCCGGGACGATGGTGGGGAGCATGTTCTCGCGAACGGTTTCTCCGGTCACCACTACCTTGCCGACGTCCTCGCGCGATGGGATGTCGTACATCACCGGGCCGAGAACCTCTTCCATGATCGCGCGCAGTCCACGTGCGCCCGTCCCGCGATGCAGCGCCTGGTCGGCGATTGCCTCGAGCGCGTCATCGGAGAATTCGAGGTCGACACCATCCATCTCCATGAGCGAAGAGTACTGCTTGACCAGAGCGTTCTTCGGCTCGGAGAGAATCGAGATCAACGCCTCGCGATCGAGTTGTTTGACCGACGCGACGATGGGAAGGCGGCCGATGAACTCGGGAATCAGACCGAACTTCACAAGGTCCTCCGGGAGGACATCGTCGAAGTTGTCTTCCTCGTTCGCCTTTACCGAGGCGACCTCTGCGCCGAAGCCGAGGCCCCGCTTGCCTGTGCGCTGAGCGACGATCTTCTCGAGCCCCTGGAAGGCGCCTGCGACGATGAACAGCACGTTCGAGGTGTCGATCTGGAGCAGTTCCTGGTGCGGATGCTTACGTCCGCCCTGCGGCGGAACGCTGGCCTGCGTGCCCTCGAGAATCTTGAGCAGCGCCTGTTGCACGCCTTCTCCGGACACATCGCGGGTGATCGATGCGTTCTCCGACTTACGGGAGATCTTGTCGACCTCGTCGATGTAGATGATCCCCTGCTCGGCCTTCTTGATGTCGTAGTCCGCGGCCTGGATCAGCTTGAGCAGAATGTTTTCGACATCCTCGCCGACGTACCCGGCCTCGGTGAGCGCGGTGGCATCGGCGATGGCGAACGGTACGTTGAGCATCTTCGCGAGGTTCTGCGCAAGGTAGGTCTTGCCGCAACCGGTCGGACCGAGCATCAGAATGTTCGACTTGGACAGCTCGACGCCGAGGGCCTTATCGGCTCCACGCCTGGTGCGCTTGTAGTGGTTGTAAACGGCAACGGCGAGCGCGCGCTTGGCGCTGTCCTGGCCGATGACGTACTCGTCCAGGAAGCCGTGAATCTCCATGGGCTTGGGCAGATCTTCAAGGTCCGGGTTCGAGGCGGCCTCGCCCAGCTCCTCCTCGATGATCTCGTTGCACAGCTCGACACACTCATCGCAGATGTACACCCCGGGCCCGGCGATGAGCTTCTTGATTCCTTGTCGCTGGCTCTTCCCGCAGAAAGAGCACTTGAGCAGGTCGTTAGTCTCTCCGACTCGTGCCATGAACTCTCTTGCCCTAACTTTCCGAACGCTCACCCGAGCTACAAAGCGTAAGCCCTGGTCATTCTTATTAGACGGTACGCCGCCGCATAGCCAAAGGCTACTGGCCACGTCTTCATGAGAAATATTTGACCCGACGGCGCGCTCCCCATCGGGGCGGCGCGCCGCCGGGTCGGTGGATTGCCCCCGCCACGCAGGCGGAAGGCTCAAGCCGGCAGCGTTAGCTGCTGGCCTTGCGGTAGTCGAAGACCACGTCCACGAGGCCGTAATCCTTGGCCTCGTCCGCGGTCATGTACTTGTCGCGATCGGTGTCCTCGCGCACGCGCTCGGTCGTCTGGCCGGTGTGGTGAGACAGGATCTCATCGAGCTTGTTGCGCTTGCGCTCGATCTCCGCCGCCTCGATCTCGATGTCCGAGGCCATGCCGCGCGAGCCACCCTGGACGCGCGGCTGGTGGATGAGGATGGTCGAGTTGGGCAGCGCGGCGCGCTTACCCGGCGAGCCCGCGGCGAGCAGCACGGCGGCAGCGGAGGCCGCCATGCCGAGGCACACGGTGGTGATGTCCGGGCGGACGTACTGCATCGTGTCGTAGATCGCCAGGCACGCCGTGAGCGAGCCACCGGGCGAGTTGATGTACATCGTGATGTCCCGGTCCGGGTCCATCGCCTCGAGAACCAGCAGCTGGCTCATCACGTCGGACGCGGAGGCGTCGTCGACCTGGGTGGCGAGGAAGATAATGCGCTCGTCGAAGAGCTTGGCGTACGGGTTCATTATCCGCTCGCCGTTGGCCGTCTTCTCCGAGAATTCCGGGAGCACGTAGCGCGAGCTCGGCGTGATGATGCTCGGGCGCTCCTGACCGCTGAATGGGGTGTTCATTGATAACTCCGAATCAAAGAAAGTGTTCGAGAATGAATTCTGCTGGCGTGCGCCGTCAGCGCTTCGGGGCGTGTTCGACGACGTGGTCGACGAATCCGTAGTCGAGCGCCTCGCTCGCGTTGAACCACTTGTCGCGGTCGGAGTCTTCGAGGATCGTCTCCACCGACTGTCCCGTGTGCTTGGCGTTGAGCTCGGTCAGTTCCTTCTTCGTCAGCGACAGCTGCTCGGCGAGGATGGCGATGTCGGAGGCCGTGCCGCCGATTCCGCCGGACGGCTGGTGCATCATCACCTTCGCGTGCGGCAGGGCATAGCGCTTGCCCTTCGTGCCTGCGGTGAGCAGGAACTGCCCCATCGAGGCGGCCATGCCCATCACGTACGTCGACACGTCGCACTGGATGAACTGCATGGTGTCGTAAATCGCCATGCCGGCCGTCACCGAGCCGCCGGGCGAGTTGATGTAAAGGGAGATATCGCGCTCGGGGTCCTCGGCGGCGAGGAGCAGCATCTGCGCGCACAGGCGGTTGGCGATGTCGTCATCGACCTGGGTGCCGAGAAAGATAATTCGCTCGCTGAGGAGACGCTCGTAAACCGAATCGGACAGGTTGAGTCCGTTCGCCGGGGCGCTCGCCTGCGGCCTGATCAGTTCGCTAGTCACGTTGTACCTACCTATCGTTGTTGCGCCGCGCGCACAAGGTGCGCCGCGTCGTCGGTGATCTGTCTTCGACAGTAACCAAATTCGGCGCGGGGAAAGTCCCTCGCACGCCGGTGTTCGCTCTAAGCGTGCCTACCGATCCCATATATGACGTCGGAGGTACGCGAAAGGCCCTGCGTTCCGGGTTCATCCGGGATCGCAGGGCCAATCGGCCGGGCGCCATTTCAACGAGGCGCCTAATGGCGTTCCTACTCGTCGTCGCCGGAGGCGTCTTCCGTCGAAGCGTCGTCGGCGGCATCGTCTTCGGAGTCGACGGCCGCACCGAAGTACTTCTCGGTGTCGATGTCGTTGCCGGCGGTGTCGGTGACCTTCGCGGCGAGGATGATCTCGGCGAGGGCCTTCGAACGACGGACATCGGCGTAGATTGCGCCGACCTGGTTGTTCTGGGCGATCTGCTGCAGGAACTGGTTCGGGTCCATGCCGTTGCGCTGGGCCTGGAACATGATGTGCTGCATCAGCTCGTCCTGGTTGACCTCGATCTCCGCGTCCTCGGCGGCCTTATCGAGCACGAGCTGGGTGCGCACGGAACGCTCCGCACCTTCCTTGACCTCCTTGTCGAAGGTCTCACGGTCGGTGCCCTGCGCCTCGAGTACGGAGTTGATCGTCTCGTCGTTGTGGGCGGCCTCGCCGAACAGCGAGTGCAGCTGCTGGTGGGCCTCGGCGTCGACGACGCCCTCCGGCGCCTCGAAGTCGACCTTCTCGAGAAGTGCCTCGAGGACCGCATCGCGGACGGCCTCGGCCTGGGTGCCCTCGGCGCGCTCGGCGACCTGCTTCTTGAGGTCCTCCTTCAGCTCGTCGAGAGTGTCGAACTCGGAGGCCATCTGCGCGAAGTCGTCATCTGCGGTGGGGAGCTCGCGCTCCTTCACCGAGTTCACCTTCACGGTGACCGTCGCGTCCTCACCGGCGTGCTCGCCGGCGACGAGCTTGGTGGTGAAATCGGCCGACTCACCGGCGGAAAGACCCTGGACAGCCTCCTCTAGACCATCGAGGAGAGTGCCGCTGCCAACCTCGTAGGACAGGCCCTCGGTGGTGGCCTCCTCGACGGGCTTGCCGTCGACCGTCGCAGCGAGATCGATGGAAAGGAAGTCGCCCTTCGCGGCGGCACGCTCGACACCGCTGAGGGTGCCGAAGCGGGCGCGAAGGTTGTCGAGCTCGGCGTCGACATCCTCATCGGAGGTGGCGAGCTCGGGAACCTCGACGGTGAGCGACGAGGCCTCGGGAACGGTGAAGTCCGGGCGCACATCGACCTCGGCGACGAACTCGACGACGTCGCCGTCCTCGATCTTGGTCACCTCGATCTCGGGCTGAGCGAGCGGGTTGATGTCGTTCTCACCGAGCGCCTCGGAGTAGCGGGCGGGAATCATGTCGTTAACTACCTGCTGCAGCACCGAGCCGCGACCGACGCGGGCCTCGATCAACTTGGCCGGGGCCTTGCCCGGGCGGAAGCCGGGGACGTTCACCTGGCCGGCGAGTGCCTTATAAGCGGCGTCGAAGTCCGATTCGAGCTCGGAGAACGGCACCTCGACGGTCATCTTTACTCGGCTCGGGGCCAACTGCTCAACGTTGCTCTTCACAGCGAATGTTCTCCTTAATACGTAACTTTTTCTCGTCACACGCGCATGGCGCGTACTTGCTAAAAAGCGGCGCCTTTCGTTTACCGAGCGACGCCACAGCCGTCGGGATGACAGGATTCGAACCTGCGACCCTCCGCTCCCAAAGCGGATGCGCTACCAAGCTGCGCCACATCCCGGTCTCCCCGAGTTCTCCGCCCTCACTCCAACGATCGGAGCGCACCGGAGTATTCCGAGGTGGGCACGCAAAACTCGCGTCGCGCGAACGCAACGCCCCCATGCTACGCGAGCACGTCCCCAACGAGTAAATGGGCCAGGAAGTTTGGAGCGCGCCCCGGTGTTTGGGTACTGTGTACCGCAGCGGGATAGCCGTTGCTGGTTGTCGCTTCGCTTTCATCCAAAGGTTTTCGGAGGATGACGGCGTCGCGAGACCCCTTCCCCGCTGGCGAGAAACCTCGGGTTTATCGCCTCTAGCAGCGAAGACGCGAGTGTAGCTTAATGGTAAAGCCCCTGCCTTCCAAGCAGGATACGCGGGTTCGATTCCCGTCACTCGCTCCACTTTCTCAAAGGCGCAGGTCCCACAGGTCCTGCGCCTTTGTTCATTTTCTCGTCCTGCCGCACCGCATTGGCGGGAACCCGCCGTAGCCCAAGACCGTAGCCAGAAATCCTCTCGCAGAAACTCGAGCCGCTACGGTCGAGGAATGAGCGCGCCGCACACGATCGAGATGTCGGAACACGCTTCTATGCACATGGGAAAGCGACACCCTCGACCACGTGAGAAGCGGAAGCTGTGACCACCAGGTTCACCTACCCCGATGACGGCGCGACAGCCGCGGCGGATCTTCCCGGCGGTTACCACCACGTCGTGCGAACTCGGACGATCGGCTCCGGCCGCGAGGATTTCGTTCGGGCCGCCGAGCAGCTCGCGGGCTGGGAAATGCACCGTCGCGCCGGGATCGTTGTGAGTCTGGAGACCCCGCGCGCCGCCGTAGGGGTCGAGGTCCGACTCGGCCTCGGGGTCGGCCCCCTGAAGATCAGCGCACCGTGTCGCGTCGTCTACGTCATCGACGACGAGCGCGAGAAAGGTTTCGCCTACGGCACGCTGCCTGGCCATCCCGAGTCGGGCGAGGAGCGATTCTCCGTGGTGTGGCGCGACGACGATGACGTCGAGATGCACATTCGCGCGTTCTCTCGCCCGGCCACGTGGTGGTCGAGACTCGGCGGGCCGGTGGCGCGACGTTTTCAGTTGGGCTTTACGAGGAAGTACCTGCGGGCGTTGGACCGGCGCCGCTGAGGCCGCGTGCGGCTAGAAGTGCGCGTGCATCCGCCACACGAGAAATTCGACCGGCTCCTCGCCTATCGCCTCGACCTGGAACGCGGGAGCGTCGGTGAGCCTCAGCGCATCGCCGGGACGGAGATCGACCGGCGAATCGGCATCGGCGTCGTCAATAAGAACGCGCGCGGAGCCACGGGCGAGGAACACGTGATGAAATGGCGCAGCCTTGACGTCGAGCACCGCTCCGGGACGGGGACGGGCGATATCGAGCGCGGTCCAGCGATTGTGGATGCCGACGCCGGGGTCCTCGCCCGGGATACCGGACAGCGCGGTGACGAGCTCGCCGGAGTCGAGTTGTTCGTTGAGGTCGACCTGCGCGTACTCGGGTTCGAGGCCGGAGGTGTCGGGGGCGGCCCACATCTGTAGGACGTGGACCTTGTTCGCCTTGTCCGGGTTGCGCTCCGTGTGGCGAATGCCTTTCCCTGCGGAGATGCGCTGGATCCAGCCGGCGGAGATCTCGCCGGTATGCCCCGCGGAATCGGCGTGCTCGATTCGCCCGTCGAGCACCCAGGTGACGATCTCGGCATCGGTGTGCGTGTGCGGGTCGACGCCCATGAGCGCATCGATTTCGTCGTCGTTGTGCACCATGAGCGTGCCGTGGGCCCCCGCGGCGAGATCGAAGTTTCCCGCGAACGCGAACGAGAATCGGCTGTGGATGCCGTCGATCCGCTGGAAAGTTCGGTCGTCTGCGCGTCGAACGTCGATTGTTGTCATATCACGTAAAACCGGCGGGAGTGCACGGATATTCCTTCGTGGCAGCGTGGCGCTCCCGCCGAGCTATAGATTCCACGCCTCCCAGAGCTCTGCGTACCGGGCGCCCGCAGAGACGAGCTCGTCGTGAGTACCTTGCTCGGCAATGCGGCCGTGCTCCATAACGACGACCCGATCGGCGTGTTGTGCCTGGTTGAGGCGATGGGCGATGACAAGTCCAGCCCGACCGTCGAGCACCTTCGCGGCGGCGGCTTCCAGCGCCCGCGCGCCGGACGAACCCGCCTCGGCGGTGGCCTCGTCGAGGACCACGAGGTCCGGATCGGCGAGCTGCACGCGGGCGAGCGCGAGGAGCTGGTCCTCCATCGGCGAAAGACGATGGCCGCTGTCGCCGATCTCGGTGTCGAGCCCGTCGGGTAGCGAGAACGCGAAATCGGCGCCCACCGCGCGCAGCGCATCCTCTACTTCTATTGCGTCTGCGTACGGCTTAGCGAGGGCGACGTTGTCGTGGACGGTTCCGACGAAGGTGTGCACCTCTTGGGACACCATGCACACGTGCGCCCGCAGCTCCGGTTCCGCGAAGTCGGCCAACGGCCGGCCGGCGAAGTGCGCCGTACCGGCAGACGGCGTGAGGATGCCTGCGGCGATCTTGGCCATGGTCGTCTTACCCGAGCCGGTCGTTCCCACAACGGCAATCACGCTGCCGGATGGCACCACGAGATCGACGCCGTGCAGCACCGGCTCGTGCGCGTCGGCCTCGTCACCGGACGCCGGATAGGTGAACTCGACAGACCCCAGGACTAGCGCGGCGTCTGCGCCCGTCACAGCGCCCCTCCCCTGTTCTGCGGAACCGTGGGCCGGCGATTGCGGGTTGTCCGCCGCCTGGATGACCCCGACCATGCGCGTGAGTGAAGCGCCGGCGGAGAGCATCTCGTCGAACAGTCCGACGATGGCACCGATCGGGTTGAACAACCGGTGGTAGACAAGCGCTGCGGTGGTCACGGCCCCGGCTGTGGTCTCGTCGAACCAGACG
>NZ_DYXM01000126.1 GCF_020742175.1 Dietzia timorensis | reverse complement strand
ACGACGAACGGCAGGTTGATGCCGCCGTGCTCCTCGCCGAAGGCCGCGGCAAGCAGGCCGGTGTCGGCGAACGCGTCGAGCGCGGGTGCGACCTCGTCGATAATCGACACCGTGTGCCCGTCGAACGTCGGCTCGTGGATGTCGCTCTTGCGGTAGTGCGGGCGGAAGTGGGTCTCGGCGATCGAGCGCGACACCTCCAGCATCGCGTCGAAAGTCTCCCGCGAGTGGTCGGCGAACTTCTCTCTTTTCGTCAGCTCCTCGACCTTCAACCAGTCGTGGAGGAGGAAGCCGATGTCTGCCTGCGAAAGAATAGGTGCGTCCATGAACCCACACTAGGCGAGCGTGCACCCCACCGGCACGCTATGACCAGTACGGGTCCTTGAGGACACGCTTGACGAGCTTGCCGTTGTCCTGCCTGGGGAGTGAGTCGACGAAGTCGATGGACCGGGGGAGCTTGAACTTCGCGACCCGAGCGGAGAGAAGGCCGAGGATCGCCTCTTCCATCACGCCGCCGGCGGCATCGGCGGGGTCGAGGGCGGTGGCCGGTTCGACGACCGCCTTGACCTCCTCGCCCCAGTCCGGGTGCGGGATGCCGAACACCGCGGCGTCGCGGACCTGCGGCAACGCAGTGAGCTCGGACTCGATCTCGGCGGGATAGATGTTGACCCCGCCGGAGATGATCATGTCGTTCTTCCGGTCGCAGAGGAACAGGTAGCCATCGGAATCGACATAGCCGAGATCGCCCATCGTGAACATCGACCCCACGTAGGAGTCGGCGGTCTTCTCCGGGGCCTTGTGGTAGCTGAACGACGAGCCGTGCATCTGCATGTAGACATTCCCGATCTCGCCGGTGGGCACAGGGGCTCCGTCGTCATCCAGAATCTGCAACGTGGTGCTGGACCAGGGACGTCCGACGCTTCCCGGTTTGCGCAGCCACTCGGCTCCCGTGATCGTGCAACCGCCGCCCTCGGTGCCGGCGTAGTACTCGGTGATCACCGGGCCCCACCACTCGAGCATTGCCCTCTTCACATGTAGTGGGCACGGGGCGGCACCGTGGATGACGTTGCGAAGTGTGGACACGTCGTAGGACTTGCGAACTGATTCGGGGAGCTCGAGCAGGCGGGCGAACTGCGTGGGAACCATGTGCGAGTGGGTGACGCCGTGGGCGTCGATGAGCCGCAGCATCTCCTCGGGGCTCCACTTGTCCATGAGCACGACGAGCTGGCCGAGCTGCAGCGAGATGACGACGAAGTTGAGCACCGCCGTGTGATACATCGGCGAGCCGCACAGGTGGACGTTGTCGGGCTCCGCGATGCCGAAGCCGGCGAAGAAGAAATAGTTCGGCACGGTGACCTGGTCCGGGGAAGCGCCCGTGAGTGGGCGGCGCACGCCCTTCGGCTTTCCGGTCGTGCCGGAGGTGTAGAGCATCGGCCCGCCGAGCGTGCGCTCTCGCGGAAGCTCGTCGCCGTTGTGGCCGGCCGCGAGCTCGCCGAGGGGGCGGAAACCGGCGACGTCACCGATCGCGAAGCAGCGCTCGGCGGCGAGGCCGGACTCCCGACGGGCGGCATCGGCGACGTCCGCGAAGCGTTCCGCTGCGAAGAACGCCTTGGCCTCGGAATTGTCGAGGATGTAGGCAACCTCGGGTCCTGTGAGGTGCCAATTGGCGGGCGCAACGTATACGCCGATCTCGAGCGCGGCGAAGTACAGTTCGACGAATTCGATGCAGTTGGGCGCGAGGATCACGATGGCGTCGCCGCGTTGCACGCCGAGGTCTTGCAGCCCGTTCGCAAAGCGGTGGGCGGCGGAGACGAGGTCCGAATACGTGCTGGTCCGCCCGCGGGAGTCGACGATCGCCGGGCGGTGCGGAGCGGCCTCGGCGATCGCGAAAGCGCTGGTAACATGCGTGCCCGTCGCGGGGTTGGCAACCCCGGCGGTCGCGGGAACCGTTGGTGGCTGGGTCATTGGGAAGTCCTCACGTGCCGACAATGCGGCGGCGAGATCGCCGCGTTCCCACTATCCATACACCGGTGGACAGTTGTCTGTACGGCTTTGCGGAATCAGCGCGCGGCGGCAAGGCGGGTGTGTTTCACTACATTCTATGGCTACCGACAGTATCGCGGTCCAGATCGAGGCACCCGAAGGCGAGGCGCTGAGCGCGCCCCTGCGCCCGGCATTCGACTACACCCGTTCCACCGGCCCGATCCTCGGGGCATTCTTCGCCGGCCTGCGCGAGCGCACCCTCCGCGGGATCCGCGACGCCTCCGGCCGGGTCCACGTTCCGCCGATCGAGTTCGATCCCGCCACCCACGAGGCGCTGTCCGCGAGCAGCATCGTCGACGTCGCCCAGGAGGGAGAGGTGGTCTCGTGGACGTGGGTTGCGGAGCCGGGCCGCACCGCGGCGCTGTCCACTCCGCACGCGCTCGCCATGATTCGCCTGGATGGCGCAGACACCGCGCTGCTCCACGTCGTCGCGGCCGGGTCCGCTGAGGAAATGTCGACCGGGATGCGGGTCGAGGCGCGCTGGATCGCCGAGCCCCGCGGCACGATTCACGACCTCTACTTCGCGCCCGTCGGCAGCGACCCGGCCCCAGAGCTCGCCGCCTATCGCGGGGAGATCGACGACTCCGGACGGCTCGTCACGCCCGTCGAGCTCGACTACACGCACACCGCCGGATTCGCCGAGCGCACCTTCCTCCGCGGGCTCGCGGAAGGAAAGCTCATCGGCCGGCGCCGCTCGAACGGCCCCGAGGTCTACGTCCCGCCGCGCGACTGGTGTCCGTCCGACGGCGTGCCGATGGGCGAGTTCGTCGAGGTCAGCGACACCGGCACGGTCACCACCTTCGGCATCGTCAACGCCGCGTTCGCCGGGCAGAAGATCACGCCCCCATATGTGACGGCGTACATCCTGCTCGACGGGGCCGACCTGCCCATCCAGCACCTCGTCCTCGGCGTCGAGGCCGGCGAGGTTCGCATGGGGATGCGCGTGCGCGCGCACTGGGTACCCGAACCCGAAAGGGTTTACTCGATGGCCTCGATCTCCCATTTCGAGCCGACCGGCGAGCCCGACGCGCCGCGCGACTCCTTCGACAAGCACCTCTAGGGGGCGCGCTATGACCACCGCACAACCCGCCCGTGACGTCGCGATCGTCGGCTTCGCCCACGCCGCGCACACCGAGGCGAGCCCGGGAACGACGAACGGGGTGGAGATGCTCGCCCCGGTGTTCGCCGAATGCTTCGCGCAGACCGGGCTCGATCGCACCGACATCGATTTCTGGTGCTCGGGCTCCTCGGACTACCTCGCCGGCCGCGCCTTCTCCTTCATCTCCGCGATCGAGGCGATCGGCGCGACCCCGTCGATCCAGGAATCTCACATCGAGGGCGACGCCGCGTGGGCGCTGTTCGAGGCGTGGCTGACCATCCTGTCCGGCCACGCCGACACCGCCCTCGTCTACGGCTTCGGTAAGGCGTCTGCGTCCCACGATCTCGACGCGACGATGGCCGCCCAGCTCGATCCATACACACAATCCCCGCTGGGCCCGGGCAGGCACCACCTCGCCGCGCTGCAGGCACGCGCCGGGTGTGATGCGGGCCTGTGGAGCCCGGACGACCTTGCGCGGATCGTCTCTCGCGCCCGCGGGATCGACCCCGCCGAGGTGGCGGCGGCCCCGCAGGATTTCCCTCCGCTCACCGCATTCGACTGCCCTCCCGTGACGGATGGTGCGTGCGCCGTCATCCTTGCAGCCGGTCCCGTCGCGGAACGGATCCGCACCGTGCCCGCGTGGATCGCGGGGCTAGGCCAGGCGATCGACTCGGCCGAGCTCGGCGCGCGGGACCTCACCGCCAGCCCGAGCGTGCGCGAGGCCGCCCGCCAGGCGAGCGGTGGCGAAGGGCTCGGCCCGCTGGACATCGCCGAGCTGCACACGCCGTACAGCCACCAGGAGATCATCGTGCGCCGCGAACTCGGCCTCGGCGACGACGTCCGCATCACACCATCGGGTGGATCGCTCGCCGCGGACCCGATGTTCTCCGCGGGCCTCGAACGCATCGGCTACGCCGCGAAAGCCATTTATGACGGCGGAGCCCGCCGCACCCTCGGCCACGCGAGCTCCGGCCCCCTTCTTCAACACAATCTCGTCGCACTTCTGGAAGGGCGTGGGTAGATCATGAACCCAGCGAACAGGCCGCCGGTGGAGGCCGCCGTCCTCGGGACCGGGCAGACCCACCACACCTCCCGCCGGCTCGACGTTTCGATGGCGGGGCTGTGCCGCGAGGCGATCGACGCCGCGATGGCCGACGCGCGCGTGGGATGGGACGATATCGACGCGATCATCATCGGCAAGGCGCCCGACCTCTTCGAGGGCGTGATGATGCCGGAGCTGATGCTGGCCGACGCCCTCGGCGCCGCGGGCAGGCCGCTGCTGCGTGTCCACACCGCAGGTTCGGTCGGCGGTTCCACCGCGATCGCGGCGACCGCGCACGTGCAGTCCGGACGCTTCCGGCGCGTGCTCGCGGTGTCGTGGGAGAAGCAGTCCGAGTCGAATGCGATGTGGGCGCTGAGCCTGCCCGTGCCCTTCGCCGCGCCCGTCGGCGCCGGGGCCGGAGGCCACTTCGCCCCGCACGTCCGCTCGTACATCGAGACGTCCGGCGCCCCGCTCGACACCGGCGCGAAGGTCGTGGTCAAGGATCGCCGCGCGGGTGCCCGCAACCCGCACGCGCACCTGCACCAACCGGACATCACCGTCGAGCAGGTGATGGCCGGGAAAATGCTGTGGGACCCGATCCGCTACGACGAGACCTGCCCTTCCTCCGACGGCGCATCGGCGATCGTCATCGGCGATGCCGACGCCGCGCGGGAGGCCGAGAACGCGGGCCGCGGCGTCGCCTGGATCCACGCGACGTCGATGCGCACGGAGGCCGGAACGTACTCCGGCCGCAACCACCGCAGCCCGCGCGCGGGGCGCGACGCGGCCGCCGCGCTGTGGGCGGAGTCGGGGATCGACGACCCCCGTGAGGAGATCGATGTCGCAGAGATCTACGTCCCGTTCTCGTGGTTCGAGCCGATGTGGCTGGAGAACCTCGGCTTCTGCGCCGCGGGGGACGGGTGGAAGCTTGTCGCCGAGGGTGCGACAGCGCCGGACGGCGACCTCCCCGTCAACCCCTCCGGCGGCGTGCTCAGCTCGAACCCCATCGGCGCCTCCGGGATGCTGCGCTTCGCCGAGGCGGCACGCCAGGTGATGGGCCGCGCGGACGAGCACCAGATCTCCGGCGCCCGCCGCGCGGTCGGCCACGCCTACGGAGGGGCGAGCCAATACTTCTCGATGTGGGTTGTGGGAGCCGAGCCCCTCGGTGAACTCGCCGCCCCCGAAGCGAGGCAGGACCCGGCGATATGACCCGCGAATTCTCCACCACCGCACCCGAATTCCGGCGCGAGCTGCGCGAGTTCTTCGCCGAACTCATGACACCGGAGCGCCGCGAGGCCTTCGCCGCCACCACCGGCGAGTACGGCCACGGTAGCGCCTACCGCGACGTCGTCGCCGAGCTCGGACGTGCAGGGCTCCTCGCCCTCGGCTGGCCGGAGAAGTTCGGCGGACAGGATCGCCCCCTGTCCGACCAGCTCATCTTCGCCGACGAGGCCGCCATCGCCGGCGTGCCCGTCCCGTTCCTCACCGTCAACTCGGTCGCCCCGACGATCATGGCGTTCGGCACCGACGCGCAAAAAGACTACTTCCTCCCGCGCATCGCCCGCGGCGAACTCCACTTCGCCATCGGCTACTCCGAGCCCGGCGCCGGCACGGACCTCGCGGCCTTGCGCACACGTGCGGAAAAAACCACGAATGACGCCGGAGAAGCCGTTTATCGCATCACGGGCCAGAAAATGTGGACCTCCTTGATCGCGTATGCGGACTGGGTCTGGCTGGCCGTGAGGACTGATCCCGACGCGCCTCGGCACAAGGGGATCTCGCTCATCGCCGTACCGACCGACGCCCCCGGGTTCTCGTGGGCCCCGGTGCGCACGATGGCCGGCCCGGACACCTCGACCACCTTTTATGACGACGTCGAGGTGCCGGTATCGAACCTCGTCGGCGAGGAGACCGGCGGCTGGGCGCTCATCACCAACCAGCTCAACCACGAGCGCGTCTCGCTCACCACCGCCGGCGCACTGCAGGCGTCGCTGCGCCAGGTACTCGAGTGGGCGAAGGCGACGACGTGCGCCGAGGCCGGCATCGGCGGCAGCGGCACGGTCGCCGAGCAGCCGTGGGTGCAGACGCACCTCGCGCGGGTCCACGCGCTGGCCGAATACCTCGCGCTGCGGAACCTCGAAATCGTCTCCGCAGATGATGATTCCGGCGTCGGCCGCGTCGCAGCGTCGGCGACGAAGGTGTTCGGCACCGAGGCCGCGTGCGAGGCCTACCGACTCCTCATGGAGGTGCTCGGGCCGGCCGGATACCAACGTGCGGGATCGCCGGCCGCCGTTCTCGGCGGGCGCATCGAACGCCTGCACCGCTCCGCCCTGATCCTCACCTTCGGCGGCGGCACCAACGAAGTTCAGCGCGACATCATCGCGGCCGCAGGGCTCGGCCTACCGCCCGCGCCGCGCGTGGCCGTGCCGCGACAGAAGTAGAGAGGCGGGCGAACATGGAATTTCGACCGACGGGCGACGTACGAGAGCTCGCGGATCTCGTACGGCAACTGTGCTCGGCGCGCGGCGGAGAAAACACCCTCGCCGAGCTCGACGTGCGGTTCGGTCCCGGGACCGAATCCGCGGGCACGCATCGCGCGAACTCGCGCCTGAACGAACAGTTGTGGTCCGGACTGGTTGACGCCGGCGTTCCGCTCGCGCTTTCGCCTGTGGCGGCCGGCGGCGACGGGCTCGGCGTCACCGCAGCTGCGTACGTCTTCTACGAACTCGGGCGGGCACTCGCGCCGGTACCGCTGGACTCGGCCGTCGCCGCCGCGCGTGCTCTGGCCGCCGCCGGCGACGCAGAGAACGCCCGGGCTGTTGCAGGTGGGGAGCTCATCGCCGCCGTGCCGGATAGTCCTACCGGGTTCGAAGCTGGGACGGACGAGAGGGCTATGGGGTCCGACGTCATACTTCATTCGGTGCCATGGGCACCTGCGGCGGACCTTCTGTGCGAGCCGGTAGCCGGCGGGGTGCGGGTGTACCGGCTGTCGGTCGACGGGGTGAATGTCGAGCGACTCGTACCCGTCGATTTCTCGTGCGCCGGGCGCGTGACGATCTCGGCGGAGGCGGCATCGGCCGCGGACCGGTTCACTGTGTCCGCGGAGGCTGCGGAGTTCGAGGCGCTGCGCCGGCGCGTGCATCTGGCCGCGCATCAGTGGGGCGTGCTTGATGCGGCACTGGAGCGGACCGCGCGATATGCCTCCGAGCGGAACCAGTTCGGGCGGCCGATCGGCACGTTTCAGGGAGTGTCCGGGCGGCTCGCGGACGGGCTCATCGACGTCGACGCCGTGCGTCTTTCGACCCTGCGTGCGGCGGACGAGCTCGACAACTGTCGAGGGGTTCCGGGGCCGGCTGCACATACTGCGGTGGCGACAGCGCATTTTTGGGCGAGCGAAGCCGCCCACCGAGTCGCGCACACCGCGGTGCACATCCACGGCGGGACCGGGCTCGACCGGTCCGAACCGCTGCACCGCTACTTCCTCGCGGCGAAGACCGGGGAGTTCCGTCTCGGTGGCGCGACCGCTCAGCTCGCCGACCTCGGGCGCACGCTCGTCAAACACGGCGATCCGTGGGCGTGAACTGAGAACTACGGTGGCCGCATGCGTTAGTCCGATGCGGACATCCGCGCCCTCGAGCCAATCTTTCACCGTTCCCCGACCGGTTTGAGCCGCGAGCTTGTCGGGTCTGTTTCATCTGGAAACTCTCGTGGATCGAAACGACGTGTCATGAGTCTGCTCGGATCGAGATCGGTCCAGATAGGAAAGTAGCGCACCCTATTGTGTACTACATCGTCGTACGTTACGGTGATGGTGGAGGTAATGCGTTGGGCGGTCGAAGACGCCGAGTACCTCACGTCGCGCCCAATGCGATATCCGGGCGGGATCGCGGTTTTGCCTGAGTGGACGATCGAAGCGTTGGCGGACTGGAACCTCGTCAAGTTGGAGCCCGATCCGAAATCAAGATCGGGCGCGATAAGGTTCATCGGTTTTTCGGCGAGTGCTGAACGGGTTGTCACGGTGATTGCCAAACGAGATTCAGACGGTGTGCTGGACGGCATCAACGCCTGGCCGGCAACCGGTGCAGACGTGAGAATTTATCGAGGAGGGAGTTGAGTATGGCGGAAAATCTTGATCCAGAACTCAAAGCCATACTGCGAGCGGAGTCTGAAGCAACGAAAGACGAACCCTACCCCGCCGGAACTGTGGGGGAGCGTCCTAACCGAAACCGTTCCCAGGTGTATTCCGTTCGACTAAGCGCAGAAGAGCAGGAAGAGCTGCGGAAACTGGCTGACTCCAAGCATCTACCACCCTCGACGCTGGTGCGGTCGTGGATCTTGGAACGGATGGAGCAGGAGAACTACGCCTAGTTGGGAAGCGTCGCCCGCATCCGCCCGACGGCCTCGCGGTATTCGCGCACGATCTGCGCCATTGTGTCGGCCACGGGAACGACCCCATCCAGCGAACCGATGATCTGCCCCGCAGGCATCGCGACCACCGCGGGATCCTGCGCGGCCGCGATCCGCTGGTGCGCCTCGGACACGAGGAGATTCTGCAGCGGCATCGGCAGCGGGGACGGCGCGTCGTCGGCCTGCCAGGCGTCCGTCCACTTCGACCGCAGTAGCCGCGCCGGCTTGCCGGAATAGATGCGCGTGCGCACCGTGTCCTGCGAGCTCGCCTCGACGAGCGCCGCCTGCATGGCGCGGCTTCCGCCGTCATCTGAATATTCGGTTGCGGTGAGCCAGCGCGAGCCCATCCAGGCGCCCTGCGCGCCCATCCCGATCACGGCCGCGAGCTGCGTGCCGTCGCCGATGCCGCCCGCCGCGAGGACGGGCGCCGACCCGCCGAGCGCCCGCACGATCTCGGGCACCAGCACGACCGTCGCAACCTCGCCGGTGTGCCCGCCCGCCTCGCCACCCTGAGCGACGACGACGTCCACCCCGGCGTCGACATGGGAAAGCGCGTGCTTGACCGAACCCGCCAGGGCGGCCACCTTCACGCCTGCATCATGGGCTTGCCCGATGACGTCGGACGGCGGGGAACCCAGTGCGTTCGCGATGAGCACCGGCCTGTGCCGCAGCGCGACGTCGACGTGCGCCTGGGCGACCGAGTGAAGCCAGCCGAGCACGCCGGCGTCGTGGGCCGCATCGTTCCCGAGCGGCGGGACGCCGAGGTCGTCGAGGACGCGGGACACGAACGCGCGGTGCGCCTCTGGGATGAGCTCGCCGAGATCGCCCGCGCTGCCCTCGGTGGGCACTTTGTTCGGCATCACCACGTCGACGCCGTACGGCTTGCCGTCGGTGTTGTCGTCCATAAAGGTGAGAGCGTCGTCGAGCTCGTCGGCATCGTTGTATCGCACCGCGCCGAGCACACCGAGCCCGCCCGCTCGGCTCACGGCCGCGGCCACCGCCTTCGACGGGGTGAACGCGAAAACCGGGTAGTCGATGCCGAATTCTTCGGTGAGGGTAGTGCGGATGGTCATCGGGAGAACTCCAGGGTGTCGTCCGGCTCCCGGGAGGCTGCGAGCTCGGCTGCCCACCGGTAGTTCGGTTTGCCCGCGGGGCTGCGGCGGATCTCGTCCGTGACCCAGATGGCGCGGGGGCACTTATAGCGGGCGATGCGCCTGCGCGCGACGTCGTTGATCTCCGCGAGCGTCGCCGCGCCGGTCTCGCGCATCGCGACCACCGCTGCGACTTTGTTGCCCATCCGCTCGTCGGGGATGCCGAGCACAAGCGCGTCGAAGACCTCCGGATGCGCCTTGAGCGCCGCCTCGACCTCTTCGGGGTGCACCTTTTCGCCGCCGGTGTTGATCGACACCGAGCCGCGGCCGAGCATCGTCACCGTCCCGTCGGCCTCGACGACCGCGTCGTCGCCCGGGATCGCATAACGCACACCGCCGAGCGTGACGAACGTCTTCGCGGTCTTGGCCTCGTCGTTCCAGTAGCCGATGGGGATGTGCCCGGCGCGGGCGAGCTTGCCGACCTGCCCCGAACCAGGCTCGACCGGGTTCCCCTCGGAGTCGATGACCTTGGTCTCCTCGTCGATCATCACCCTCGGGCCGCCCGACGAACCCGCGCCCTTCTCCACCTTCTCCAGACCCGAGAACCCGGTCTCCGAGGAGCCGATATTGTCCGAGAGCAGCAGGTTCGGGAACGCCTCCAGCCACTGGTCCTTCACCGCAGGTGAGAACAACGCCGCCGACGACCCCACATACAGCAGCGAGGACGCATCGTAGACGTCCGGATCCCAGGCGTCGATGAGCGGCCGCGCCATCGCATCGCCGGTGATGAACATGAGATTGATCTTGTGCCGGGTGACGTTCGCCCACACCGTGTGCGGATCGAACTCCGGCTCGATAATCGACATCCGCCCGCCGAACAGCGCCTGCAGAATCGCCCACTGGGCGCCACCGTGAATGAGCGGCGGCAGCGCGTGCGAGTTGATCGGCCCCGATTCCGCACCCTTCTTGGCGAGCTCCCACTCGTCGGCGACGACCTCACGGGTGAGGAAATCGATGCCGCCTCCGAGCACCATGAACACGTCCTCGTGGCGCCACATCACGCCCTTCGGCGCGCCCGTCGTCCCGCCCGTGTACAGCATGTACACGTCGTCGCCGGAGCGCTCGCCGAAATCGCGGTCCGCCGACTGCGCTTCGAGAACCTGCTCGTAATCGGCAGTCCTGACGCCGCCGGGCTCCGACGTCATCACCGGTCTATCGGTCCCGTCCGCGACAAAGATCACCTCCGAGACACCCGGAACCTCGGGCAGTGTCTCGGCGATGACGTCGGAGTAGCGGCGCTCGGCGATAACCACCTTCGCCTCCGAGTCGCTCAACAAATGTCGGAGTTCCTCAGAGACGTAGCGGTAGTTGATGTTCACCATCACCGCGCGTGCCTTGAAGATCGCGAGCATGGACTCGATCGCCTCGATCGTATTACGGCTGTAGAGGGCGACCTTGTCGCCTGGTTCGACCCCGGCGGATTGCAGGTGGTGCGCCAGCTGGTTCGCGCGCCGATCCAACTCGGCGTACGTGCGCTGCCGCTCGCCCTGGACGAGCGCGACCCGCTCCGATACCAGGTCGACGCTGTGCTCGAATAGATCCGCGATGTGGAAGGCCATACCCGAAACCTAGAACGTGTTATCGTTCCCCGCAGCGAATTGAGTGATGTCCATCACTTCTTTATGGCCTTGCAGGAGGTACACGGTGCCGGAAAAGACGCCCGACGAGCAGCAACTTGTCACCGAGAGGCACGGGCATGTCCTCGTGGTCACGATGAACCGTCCCGAAGCCCGGAACGCATTATCCGGCGCGATGCTGCGCGGAATGGAAGCGGCGTGGGACGAGGTGGACTCCGACCCTGAGATCCGCGCGTGCATTCTCACCGGCGCGGGCGGGTATTTCTGCGCGGGCGCCGACCTCAAGTCCATGAACGAGAAGGCTCCGGGCGATAAGTTTGCCGAAGGCGGCTGGGACCTCACGCGGCTACCGGCGCTGCTCAAGGGCAGGCGGCTGAGCAAGCCGCTCATAGCCGCGGTCGAAGGGCCCGCGATTGCCGGCGGCACCGAGATTCTTCAGGGCACCGATATCCGCATCGCGGGCCGGTCGGCGCGATTCGGTGTCGCCGAAGCTAAGTGGGGCTTGTATCCACTGGCGGGTTCTGCGGTACGCCTGCCGCGTCAGATCCCGTACACGGTCGCGATGGACCTGCTGCTCACCGCTCGTTCGATATCCGCAGATGAGGCGCTGGAGTACGGGCTGATTGGCCGTGTCGTTGACGACGGCACGGCTCTCGACGCGGCGCTGGAGACCGCCGAACGCATCGCCGCGAACGGGCCGCTAGCGGTGCAGGCGATCATGCGCACCGTGCGCGCGACCGAGGGGATGCACGAGGAGGAGGCGTTCCGTTTCGACGCCGAACAGGGCGCCGCGGTGTTCGCTTCGGAAGACGCGAAGATCGGCCCGCGGGCGTTTGCCCGCAAGGAGACGCCGGGGTTCACAGGGAAGTAGGCGGGGTCGGGCTGGTTCGACCGATTCAGCGCTCGTCGCGCAAAACGCGCTTGAGTAGCTTTCCGCTCTGATTGCGCGGTAGCTGTGGCACGAAGATCACCTGCTTCGGCACCTTGAACGACGCCAGGTGCTTCGCGGCGAAATCGATGATCTCGTCCTCGTTCGGCTCGTCCGCGCCGTCCTTGACGACGACAAACGCCGTGACCTGCTCGATCCATCGCTCGTGCGGCATGCCGACCACCGCAACTTCGGCGACAGCGTCGTGCCCGTAGATCGCCTCCTCTACTTCCCTGGAAGCTACGAGAACCCCGCCGGTATTGATGACGTCCTTGATGCGATCGACGACAGTCACGTAACCCTGCTCGTCACGGACGACGAGATCGCCGGAATGGAACCAGCCTCCTTCGAAGGCGTCCTCGGTTGCCTCCGGCTTGTTCCAATAACCCAGGCACAGCTGCGGGGAGCGGTAGACGATCTCGCCTTGCTCTCCCGGCGCGACGTCATTGCCCTCGGCGTCGATAACCCGCGTCTCCACGAACAACACCGGACGGCCGGCGCTGGCCGGCCGCTCGTCGTGTTCCTCGGGGCGCAACACCGTGGCCACGGGCCCGATCTCGGTCTGGCCGAAGGCGTTGTAGAAGCCGAGCTCCGGATATTTCGCGCGTAGGCGCTGCAGAACCGGCGTCGGCATGATCGACGCCCCGTACTGCGCCTTCTTCAGCGAGGAGATGTCGCGGGAGTCGAGATCGGGGTGGTTCGATAGCGGCACCCACACGGTCGGGGCGAGGAACATCGACCCGATGGAATCGCGTTCGATCGCCTCGAGCAGCACCGGAATGTCCGGGCGCTCGTGCAGGAACACCTCGGCGCCGATTGCGAGGTAAGGCACGAGAAACGCGTGCATCGCGGCCGTGTGATAGAGCGGCATGCACACCAGGGGCCTGTCATCCGCCGAGTAGTCGAGCGCCTGCAAACAGGCGAGGTAGTGGTGGATCTGCCCGCTGTGGCTGATCATCGTGCCCTTGGGCTTGCTCGTCGTCCCCGAGGTGTACATCAGCTGGACGAGCTCGTCCCCGCCCGCCGGGGGAGTCAGCTCCGGAATATCGCCCGTGGTGGCCTGCGCCAGGAGCGAGTCCGGTCCTTCGCGGAAGTCGAGCACATGCTGGATCGAGGTGTCGGATGCGACGGAGTCGAAGTGGGGGCGGAGCGCGGCGTCAACCAGAAGCGCAGTGGCTCCGGAATCGGCGAGGATGTAGGACAGCTCTTCGCCTTGCAAGGCGAAATTGACCGGCACGTGGATGAGCCCGGCGCGCGATGCAGCGAAAAACGCGATCGCATAGGCGTCGGAGTTCGTGCCATACGCGGCGACGCGATCGCCGGGCTCGAGGCCGAGTTCGAGCAGCCGCCCGGCGGCGCGGGAAATGGCGGCGTCCAGTTCGGCGTAGGTGTGCGAGCGATCGGAAAAATGCAGGGCGACGGCGTGCGGAGTGCGGGCCGCGGCCCTGCGGATGAGGGCGTCCACACTGTTGGCGCGAGCGAGATTCGGCATATACGTGATCCTAATCACATAAACGCCATCCACGCTACGAACGGTTAGTAATTACTAACTGCAATTCAGGGTCGGTGAGGGGTAACCAGCCCGCGGCCGGTCGCGAGCGGAAGATCCTTCGCGCTCACGATCCCCGGCGCCGCCGCGTGTACGGCCTCAGCGCAGTTCGCCAGCCGCGCCGCGGTGGTGAGCATGCCGGAGGCGCCGTGGTCGCCGCTCGAAGACAGATGCGTGAGCTCGAGCTGCAGGTTCGGCTCGCCGCTGATCTCCACACGGAACGACGCCGGCCCACCGCCAAGCGGTGCCGCCCATTCGGGAGCCAGGTCCGCGTCGAGGTCGGTGCGCGCACGGAGTACGTGCTCGAGCGCGATCCGTGGCTCGCCGCCCACCGTGCCGATGACCTCGAATCGCAGCGCCGCCTGCGAGCCCGCCGCAATATGGGTGCACACCGTGTCCATATCGCTGGGCGCCGGCAGCCGCTCCACCCGTTCGGTCAGCTGCTCATCAAGTGTGACGTCGAGCGCCGCGGCTAACTGGCGCACGGTTCCGCCCCAGCCGCTGGCCAATACCCCTGGAAGCGCAATCACCGGGTCGCGATCCAGCGGCGTGCCGAAACCGAAGAATCCCTCGACCATTCCCGGGTTGTCGTACGTCGAGTAATCGGAGATCTCGAAGGCTCGGAGAGAATCGATGCGCGAGGCGATCGACGTGAGCGTCAGGGGTAGCACGTCGTTGGCGAAGCCGGGGTCGATGCCGTTCACGTGCAACGTGGAAGAGCCGGCGGCCGTGGCCGCTTCGAGCCTGTCTATCCATTCCGGCGACGCCGAACCCCACGGGTACTGGAGCACGACGGGCCCGGAGGCGACGACGTCGACACCAGCGCGCAGGAGCCATTCGAGATCGTCGACTGCGGCGTCCATACGCGTATCGGCGTCGGCGGCGTTGATGACAAGGTCGGGCCTCGACCGAAGTAGGGCCTCGCGATCGGTCGTGGCGAGGATCCCCGTCGGGTCGTTGCGGCCCGCCAGTTCGGCCGCGTCCTTACCCGCCTTGGCGGGATCGGATACCAGCACCCCGACGAGTTCGAGCTCCGGCCGATCGAGGATGAGTCCGAGGGATTGGGAACCCACCGAGCCGGTGGCCCATTGCGCAACGCGAATCGACATTCCCCGATATTAAGCGCGCGCGAGTATCTGGCGGAGCGTTTCCACGGCTTCGTCCGGTTCGGCGAGGCTGATCACGACGGACCTCCCGCTCGCGCGGTTGAGTCGGATTCCTGGGCCACCGCGAACGATGAGGCCTGTGGTGTTTCCGGTGATCCGGTATCCCCAGCCGCCGAACTCCATCGGGTTGATGTTGATCACCTCGGCGGACTCGATATCGCTCAATGCAATCGTTCCCCGGGGGATCCCGAACCCGAATGCCCACGTCACAGCGGTCTCATCGATGCGCACTCGGAGGTACGCGATGAGTGGGAAGACGATGGCGCCGGTAAGGATCGTGATCGACACCGCCCACCAGTCGACGAACGCGACGAGAATTGTCGAGCCGAGGACGAGCGCGGCTGCTGAACCGAGCATTGCCGGGCTTCCGGCCTGGCCGCCGAAGCACGCGACCTTTTCGCCGGGACGGAGGGTCTCGCTTGGGGCGTGTCCGGTGTCCGAGCGCATCGGCTTTTCGGGCTCGGTTGCGCGGGCCGGGAAAGTCAGCGCGGTCACTCCGGCGCAGGCGACGGCACCGGCAACTCCTGCGAGAACGAAGTTGCCCCCGAGGTTGGCCTCGGAACCGTCGAGCTGGACATACAAGGTGGCAAGTAGCAACGAGGACACCAGGCCAACCGCGCCCGACAAGAGTGCGCCGAGGAGTCGTCCGGATCTCCCTCGAATCACCCCGAAGGTCGCAAGACCGAGAGTGACCGCGTTGAAACCGAACATGAAAATCGCGTCGAAGACGTAGCTGGGCGTCTTGCCCATCCAGTCGTTCGGCTCTCCTCCGAATTCGAAACGAATGGCCAAAGGATCAGGCAACCTGTCGTGCCACGACAGTGCGACGGCGAAGTAGGCGATTGAGAGTAGGAGCGGAACGAGGCACACCGACAGTGCGACGTGTATGCGAAGCGGGCCCTCCAGGCGTGGGGGTTTTGTGTTCAAGGCGGACATCGGCTCAGCCTTCCTGTGATGTCTGGAAATTGGTGGCGCGGGCCGCCCCCTGGTCGAGTGCGTGGTCGACGGCCGCGCGAATGGCGGCGGGTGGCATGCCGGTGGTGAGTGCCTCGCCGACGGCTGCGTGGATGCTGTGCGCGTGGGTCGAGAAGTCCTCGCGCTGCGCGGAAACGATGGTTCCGCGCCCGCGGCGGAGCTCGACGAGCCCGGCGTCCCGGAGGTCTTGATAAGCGTGCAGCACGGTGTGCACGTTGATGTCGAGCGAGTTGGCGAGTTCCTTGGCGGCCGGCATCTTGGTGCGCGCCGGAAGCGTCCCGGCAACAATTGCCCTGGTGATCTGCCTGACCAATTGCTCGTAGATCGGCACGGAGGAGGCTTCGTCTACCGCGTACCTCATGTTCGCCTCCTCGAGAAGTTATTACACCTATAGTTCTAGTTCAACTAGAACAATAATCGCAAGGGTTGGCGCCGAGTTTTTTGAGCAAAGAGGCGGAGGTAGGCGTCTCGGCAGGCGGTGTGGCGCCGGAAACACGGCCGGGCCGCTTCACTGCGGCTGGCAGGTGTGTTTCCTGCCGCGCGCGGTGAATCGGCCCGGGGGCGAGACAGTCAGGGGAAGGGTCTCGCGCGGTGCGAGGTGTTCCTAGAACTCCTCGTACGTCGCGGGATCCTGTCCCTTGTTGCGGCCGTCGGGCTTGCCGAGCGCGGTGATCGCGTCGACCTCGTCGTTCTTCAGCGCGATGGTGGCCGCGTTGAGGTTGGAGAGCTGGTGCTCGTCGGACCCTGCCTTGGGAAGTGCGACTACGCGGCGGGCAACATGCCAGGCGAGCACGATGCCAGCGGCGTCAACGCCGTATTTGGTGGCGAGCTCGGTAATCACGGACTCGGTGAGCACCTCGTTGCCGCGACCGATCGGGCTCCACGCCTGCGTGATAATCCCGCGGCTACGGTGGTAGTCGACAGCCTCGACCTGCGGGAAGTAGGGATGCAGCTCAATCTGGTTGACGGAAGGCAGAACGCCGGTCTCGCGTTCGAGGCGTTCGATGTGCTCGGGAAGGAAGTTGCTCACGCCGATCGCGCGGATTATGCCCCGCTCCTTGGCTGCGATGAGAGCCTTCCACGCCTCCACATACTTGTCGACCTTCGGGTTCGGCCAGTGGATGAGGTACAGGTCGATGTGGCCGAGGCCGGTACGGAAGACGCTCTCCTCGATCGCGGCGAGTGCTTCCTCGTAATCGTGGTGGCGGCCCGGCAGCTTCGAGGTCACGGTGATCCCCGAGCGCTCGCGGCCCGCCGCGCGGATCCCCTGCCCGATGGTTCCCTCGTTCTCGTAATTGAAGGCCGAATCGAGCAGCGAATACCCGTTGCCGATGGCGCGCGCGATGGCGTCGGCGCCGGCGTTGCCCTTGAGTTTGTAGGTGCCGAAGCCGATCGTGGGCAGGGTGAGCCCGTCGTGCGACGTCACTTTCGGAATCTGGATCGCGTTCATGTGGGCGTCTCCTCTGCGGGTAAGTACTTGAGTCTTAAATGTTGTGGACTCCAAGTGTATGAACGAACAGTCGCCGGGGTTTGTGCCAAGAATCCGCTGAGTATCCGGGGAGGCGGAGCCGCTCGCGCGCGCAGACGGAATGACAGGGCGCTCCAGTACTGTATTTTCCATGGCCAACGACCATTCCGCCGACCATTCCGCAGTGCACGATCACGACGAAATCCGCGTCCGCGGGGCGCGCGTCAACAATCTCAAGGGCATCGACGTAGACATCCCCAAGAAGGCGCTCTCGGTGTTCACCGGGCTGTCGGGGTCGGGCAAGTCCTCGCTGGTATTCGGGACGATCGCGGCGGAGTCGCGTCGGTTGATCGACGAAACCTACTCCACCTTCATCCAGGGGTTTATGCCGTCCCTCCCTCGCCCCGAGGTGGACCACCTCGAGAATCTGACGGCGGCAATCGTCGTCGACCAGGAGCGCATGGGCGCCAACGTGCGGTCGACAGTCGGTACCGCGACCGATGCGAATTCGTATCTGCGGCTGTTGTTCTCGCGCCTCAGTGAGCCCCACGTGGGCGCAAGCTTCGCTTTCTCGTTCAATACGCCGGAGGGCATGTGCCCGGCGTGTGAGGGTGTCGGAACGGTCAGTGTGCTCGACCGCTCGGTGTACCTGGATATGGAAAAATCCCTGGCCGAGGGCGCGATCTCGGCTCCCGGCTTCAACGTCGGGGACTGGCATTGGACGGCCTACGAGGCGACGCCGAAGCTCGACGTGAACAAGAAGTTGAAGGACTACGACGACGAAGAGTGGGAGTGGTTCCTCCACGGCGGTCCGGTCAAGGAAAAGCGCGGTGGATCGAACCAGACGTATCTTGGCGTCGAGAAGAAGCTGCGGCAGCTCTTCCTCGACCGGGACACCCCGCCCAAGCAGAAGCACATACTCGACTTCGTCGACAGGGTCTCCACTCGGGAGACGTGTGCAGAATGCGGTGGAACACGGCTCGCTGAGGCGCCCAGGACCGCTACGGTGCGGGGGAAGACGATCGGCGAACTCGCCGACATGCAGATCGACGAGCTACTCGAGTGGGTCGGCGGCATCGACGACCCGTCGGTGGCTCCCGCGGCACGTGCGCTCAAAGACATGCTGTCGTCCATGGTCAACGTCGGGCTCGGATACCTGAGTCTGTCGCGCGCAGCGGGCACACTTTCCGGCGGCGAGGCGCAGCGGGTGAAGATGGTCAAGCACCTCGGTAGCGC
>NZ_DYXM01000125.1 GCF_020742175.1 Dietzia timorensis | reverse complement strand
GCAAGCACATCGAGAAGGACGCCGCTCTCGAGCGCCGCTTCCAGCCGGTGCAGGTCCCCGAGCCGTCGGTCGAGCTGTCGGTGGAGATCCTCAAGGGTCTCCGCGATCGCTACGAGGCGCACCACCGGGTGACGATCACCGACGGCGCCATCGCCGCTGCAGCGCAGCTCGCCGATCGCTACATCAACGACCGATTCCTGCCGGACAAGGCGATCGACCTCATCGACGAGGCCGGCGCCCGCATGCGCATCAAGCGGATGACGGCTCCGCCAGACCTGCGTGAGATCGACGAGAAGATCGCCGACGCACGCCGCGAGAAGGAATCGGCGATCGACGCCCAGGACTTCGAGAAGGCCGCCGGTCTTCGCGACACCGAGCGCAAGCTCATCGCCGAGCGCAGCGACAAGGAAAAGCAGTGGCGCGCCGGCGATATGGATGTCGCCGCCGTGGTCGACGAGGAGCAGATCGCCGAGGTTCTCGGGAACTGGACCGGGATCCCCGTGTTCAAGCTCACCGAGGAGGAGTCCACGCGCCTGCTGCGCATGGAGGACGAACTGCACAAGCGGATCATCGGGCAGGATGACGCCATCAAGGCCGTCTCCCGTGCCATCCGCCGTACTCGCGCTGGCCTCAAGGATCCGAAGCGTCCCTCGGGCTCGTTCATCTTCGCCGGCCCGTCCGGTGTCGGTAAGACCGAGCTGTCGAAGGCGCTCGCACAGTTCCTCTTCGGCGAGGACGATGCGCTGATCCAGATCGACATGGGCGAGTACCACGACCGCTTCACCGCGTCGCGGCTGTTCGGTGCCCCTCCGGGCTACGTCGGCTACGAAGAGGGCGGCCAGCTCACCGAAAAGGTCCGCCGCAAGCCGTTTTCGGTGGTGCTGTTCGACGAGATCGAAAAGGCGCACTCGGAGATCTACAACACCCTGTTGCAGGTCCTCGAGGACGGTCGTCTCACCGACGGTCAGGGTCGCCTCGTCGACTTCAAGAACACGGTGCTCATCTTCACCTCGAACCTGGGTACCGCGGACATCTCGAAGGCCGTGGGTCTCGGTTTCCAGACGTCGAACAACAACGAAGATGCCTACGAGCGGATGAAGCAGAAGGTCAACGACGAGCTGAAGAAGCACTTCCGCCCGGAGTTCCTCAACCGTATCGACGACATCGTCGTGTTCCACCAGCTCACGCAGGACGAGATCGTCCAAATGGTCGATCTCATGGTCAAGCGGGTGCAGAAGGCGCTGTTCGCCAAGGACATGGATATCGAGGTCTCGGACAAGGCCAAGCGTCTGCTCGCGCAGCGCGGCTTCGACCCGGTCCTCGGCGCGCGCCCGCTGCGTCGCACGATCCAGCGCGAGGTCGAGGACCAGCTCTCCGAGAAGCTGCTCTTCGGTGAGCTTGGCGCAGGCGAACTCGTAGAGGTCGACGTCGAGGGTTGGGATGAGGATGCCGCCCCGAAGAAGACCGAGGACGCGAAGTTCACCTTCACCGGCAAGCCGCGCCCCGAGAGCTCCATCGAGGCACAGCGCAAGGACGCCGAGGACAAGACCCCCGAGGACATGAAGGTCCCCGGCCCCGGTGACTCGCGCCTGCCCGCGGCCCCCTCGGGCCCGGCGCCGGACGGCCCGAACGCCGGAGGCGCACAGCTCGCCTAGAGGCGCCCAGAAAAGCCCGCCGTCATACCGAAAGCACTTCGTATGACGGCGGGCTTTCGCCATTTCCAGGCGACTTAGAGCACGGGGTGGCGCCGAGTATTGTGTGAAGTCGCCCGGTTTATGTGCAGTGCAATTGTCATTCGCCACCGCGCACATGCGCGGCGAGTTCGGTATCTGCTCGGGGCAGGACGACGAGACGCCCTTCGAAAGGATCCCAGTGACGGATTTTGCGACGCTGCTCACCGATAATCCGGGTCTCGCCGTCGCCCTCATCGTCGCCGCGGGCTTCGCCGGATGGATCGACGCCGTCGTCGGCGGTGGCGGGCTCGTGCTCATCCCGGTGCTGCTCATCGCGTTCCCGAACGCCGTGCCCGCGACGGCGCTGGGCACCAACAAGGCCGTCGCGGTGTGGGGCACGCTGAGCGCCTCGATTACCTATTTGCGCCGCACGAGAGTCCCGCTGAAGTTCCTCGCCGCCGCCGTTCCCATCGCGCTGGTGTTCTCGGGGCTCGGTGCCGCTGCCGCCGCGGCGATCTCCACCGACTGGATGCGCCCGATGGTGCTTGTTCTGCTGCTTGCCGTAGGCCTGTGGGTCGCGCTTCGGCCCGGCTTCGGTTCCGGCGATGCCACCCCGCTGCGCCGCGCCGGTGTCGCCGGAGGCCTATGCGCCGCCGGCGCCATCTCGTTCTACGACGGCATCTTCGGGCCCGGCACCGGCACATTCCTCATCATGGCCTTCACGGCACTGGTGACCGGCGACTTCCTCCGTTCGGCTGCGATGTCGAAGGTGGTCAACCTCGCCACGAACATCGGCGCGCTCCTCGTCTTCGGGGCTGGCGGGCACATCGTGTGGCTGCTCGCGCTCGTGCTGGCGATCGCCAACGTCATCGGCGCGCAGGTCGGCGCCCGGATGGCCATCAACCGCGGTAGCGGTTTCGTGCGGATCGTGCTCCTCGTGGTTGTCGTGGCGATGGTCGGAAAACTCGCCTACGACATGATCGCCGCGTAGCCCGGAGCCTCTACACGGGAAGCGAAAACTCGCCGTTCGCCTCGACGAGCAGGCCGTCGGCAAGGAGCGAGCTCAGCGCCCGGTCGCGCTGGGTATCGTCCGGCCACACCGCGTCGAGCCGCTCACGCGAGACCCAGAAGTGCTCGTGCTCGCCGAGCCCGGAGTCCGCGTGCCCGTCGCGGAGGACGTCTAACAGCAGCCCACGCACCTGTCGGTCGGTGCCGGCGAACTTCTGCGGAGCGCGCCGCTTGCCCTCGTATGCGGGGAACCCGGCCGCCCGCCACGCGCAGCGCTCGGCGAGCGGGCACTCGTCGCACCGTGGGCCGCGCGCCGAGCACACGAGAGCGCCGAGCTCCATGACCGCCGCGCAGAACCGCACCCCCGCGCGGTTCCCGGGCGGCATGAGCCGCTCCATGTCCTCTAATTCCTTCTTTGACGGCGGAGGAGCTTCCGCCTCCCCGCGGTCCACCCGCGCGATCACCCTCCGAATGTTCGTGTCGACGACGGGCACCGCGCGGCCGAAGGCGAACGCGACAACCGCTCGCGAGGTGTAGTCGCCTACCCCAGGGAGCTCGAGCAACGCCTCTACATCTGCAGGAACCTCGCCGCCGTGGCGCTCGACGATAGCCTGCGCACATTCCTTGAGTCGCAGCGCCCGGCGCGGGTAACCGAGCTTGCCCCACGCGCGGAGGACCTCGGCAGACGATGCCTCGGCAAGCTCGGCCGGCCCCGGCCACTTGGCGATCCA
>NZ_DYXM01000124.1 GCF_020742175.1 Dietzia timorensis | reverse complement strand
ACCACGACTCGCTGGTTCGGCTTCCTCGGCATGCAGAAGAAGGTCGCCCGGCAGATTCCGGAGATCCTCACGGTATCGGAGTCCTCGGCGCGCGACATCGTCACCGACTTCGAGATTTCCCCCGAGTCCATCGCGACCGTCCCGCTCGGCGTCGACACCGACCGCTTCCACCCGGGGCGCGAACGCGAGGCGGGCCGCATCGTCACCGTCGCCAGTGCCGACGAGCCGCTCAAAGGCGTTCCGGTGCTCCTCCGCGCGCTCGCAACCGTGCGCAAGACCCACCCCGAGGCTCGTCTCACCCTCGTGTCGAAGCTCAAGAAAGACGGCGCCGCTGCGGCACTCATCAGTTCCCTCGGACTCGGCGACTCGATCGAGGTCGTCTCGGGGGTCGACGACGACGAGCTCGCCCGCCTCGTGGGCACCGCCGAAGTCGCGGTCGTGCCCAGCATGTACGAAGGCTTCTCGCTCCCCGCGGTCGAGGCGATGTCCTCTGGCTGTGCCCTTATCGCCTCCGAGGCGGGCGCCCTTCCCGAGGTCGTCGGGACGGACGGATCCGCAGGCATCCTCGTCACACCGGGGGATGACGACGAGCTGGCGAAGAACATCGTGGCGCTGTTGGAGAACCCGGCGGAGCGCGAACGATTGTCGGCGGGAGCGCGGGCGCGCGTGATGGAGCGCTACAGCTGGGCCGCCGTCGCGCGGCGCACCGCGCAGGTCTATGAGTCCGCGATCGCGCGGGTAAAGGGACTTCCCGCTCCGGAGTTCGAGGACGGGCCTGTCACAGGCCCGACGGACGTCGACGTCGAGGAAAACGTTTCTACCGAAGTAGAGGGCGTGGACGAGGCCGGGAATACCGGCAGGTCCGACGTCACCACTGAAGAAGCCACAACCACCAACAAGCAGCAGGAGGACGCGCCGTGCTAACGGTGAACTTCAAGAAGCTCGGCGTCACGCCGGGGATGCGCGCCATCGATATCGGCGCCGGGCTCGGGCGGCACACGTTCGAGCTGTACAGCCTCGGGGCGAACGTCACCGCGTTCGACCAGAACGAGGCGGAAATGGCCGAGGTGCAGAACATGATCGAGGCGATCGGCCTCGAGGGTGGGCTGCCCGAGGGGGCGCAGGCGGAAGCCGTCGTCGGCGACGCGCTCAATCTGCCGTACGAGGACGATACCTTCGACCTCGTGCTCGTCTCCGAGGTGCTCGAGCACGTGCTCGAGGACACCCGTGCGATCGAGGAGTTCGTCCGCGTGCTCAAGCCCGGTGGCGTTGCCGCGGTGACCGTGCCGCGCGAATGGCCCGAAACCGTGTGCTGGTGGCTCTCGGACGAGTACCACGAGAACATCGGCGGTCACGTGCGCATCTACACCGAGGCCGAGCTCGGCTACAAGCTCCGCGCCGCGGGCCTCGAGGTGACGGGCACGGGGCACGCGCACGCGCTGCACGCGCCGTACTGGTGGCTCAAGTGCGCCGTCGGCGTGAACAACGAGGACAATCCTCTGCCGAAGTGGTACCACAAGCTCCTCGTGTGGGACCTGATGAAGAAGCCGCTGGTGACCCGCTTCGCCGAGGCCGCGCTCAACCCCGTGATGGGCAAGTCGCAGGTCTTCTACCTGTCCAAGCCGGTCGATTGGAAGGCTCGCCGCGACGCCCGCGCGCCGAAGCCCGCATAAGGAACACATGACTGACCCCGCGACTTTCGACCCCGCGAGCAGGCCGCTCCCGGAGGTGCCCGGCGTGCTCACGCGCGAACAGGTGCGCGCCACCGGTGAGTGGATCGCCTCCGTGCAACGACCAAATGGGCAGATCCCGTGGTTCACGGGCGGGCACACCGACCCGTGGGATCACGTCGAATCGGCTATGGGGTTGTCCGTCGGCGGGCAGTGGGAGGCCGCGGAGCGCGCCTACTACTTCCTCCGCGACACCCAGCGCGGCGACGGTTCGTGGCCGATGCGCTGGCAGGACGACGCCATCGAGGACGCCGGGATCGACGCGAATTACACCGCGTACGTCGCTGTGGGGGTGTGGCACCACTTCAAGGTGACCGGGCACCAGGGGTTCCTGCGCGAAATGTGGCAGTGCGTGCGCCGCGCGCTGGACCTCGTGCTGCGGTTCCGCGGGCCCGAGGGACAGATCTGGTACTCGCGCGGCGAAGACGGCGAGCTGCGCCGGGAGGCGCTCGTGACCGGCTCCTCGAGCATGCACCACGCACTGCGGTGCGGCACGCTCATCGCGGAGGAGCTCGGCGAATCGGTGCCCGACTGGGAGATCACCGCCGACCAGCTCGGCGATGTGATCCGCACCCGCCCGGAGCTGTTCAGTCCGAAGGATCGCTACTCGATGGACTGGTACTACCCGGTCCTCGGCGGCGTGGTCGTCGGGCAGGATGCGTCCGACCGGATCGACGGCCGCTGGGACGATTTCGTCGTCGAGGGCCTGGGTATCCGGTGCGTCGACGACAACCCGTGGGTGACCGGCGCGGAGACCTGCGAACTCGTGCTCTCGCTCGAGGCCGTCGGCCGGCACGCCGAGGCGCTCGAGCAGTTCACCAACATGCAGCACCTGCGCGACGAGGACGGCTCGTACTGGACCGGCCTGGTGTTCTCCGACGGCAAGCGATGGCCCGTCGAGCTGTCGACGTGGACGGCGGCCGCGGTGCTCCTCGCCGCGGACGCGCTCGCGCGAGCCACCCCGGGGAACGATGTGTTCCGCTACGTCTCCAACGACACCGCCGCCAAGCTCGGCCGCTGAGAGCCCCGCACCCTCGCATTCTCTACGAAAGAAGAGCCGCCCCCAGTCTCAGGGGACGCGGCTCTTCCGCCGTCATAGGTGGGTGTTTGTCTTATGACGCCGCAGGTTCTGCGCTATCGGCGCCCCGACCATTGCGGTGGTGGGCGAACACGATGAGCAGCAGGCCGGCCGCGGCCCACGCCGTGAGCGTCAGCCACGGTGCGAGCGTTGATGCCTCGGGGAAGTAGGAGACATCGCGCAGAAGTGTGCCCGTCGCCCCCGGGACGAAGAGCTGGCCGATCTCGCCGAACGGGCCCGGGAGAAACTCCTTGGGAGCCTGCGCGCCGGCGAGCGGGTTGCCGATGAACATGGTGAGAATCGCGCCCACGCCGATACCGGGAGGCCCGAGCAAGCTGTGCAAACCGACGATGACCGAGGCAGTGGCGGCGAGACTCAGGGCGATCGTCGGCCACACCAGGTAGACGGGGCCCGGGGTGAGGTTGAACCACAGGTCGAGGATCCCGAACAGCGCCGCGGAGCCGACGACGGAATAGGTGAGGACGCCGACAAGCCGGCGCCACGTGCCCTTGAGGGCGAGCGAGGTGATGACGCCGCCCAGGATGCCGCCGATGGTGAGGGGGAGCGCCGCGAGGGCGAAGCCCGTGCCATTCGGGTCATCCTCGGAGAGCGAGACGATATCGGTGACCTCGGCCCCCGCGGCGGCGGCCTGTAGGGCGGCAATGCGCTGGTCCGCGGGAGCGCCGGCGGGGAGCTGCGCGGCCTGTGCGGCGACCATCCCGTCCGCTGTGGAGGAGAGCATCGTGGCGACCTGGGTATTGGCGGCCTTCGCGGTGAGCACCTCCATCTTCCCGCCGGGGGCGGAGGGGAGAACGAAGGCGCCGTAGACGTCGCGCGCCTCGATTGCGTCGACCGCCTCGTCACGGGTGCCGACGCGGTTGAACTCGAACGGCAGGTCCTGGCCCTGCGCCTCGGCAGCGTGGCCGGCCTGCGAGGTGAACTGCTCGAAGACCTGCTCGGAAGCGACGACGTCGACTGGAAGGTCCTTCGGCTTCGAAGTCATGGAGGGCCAGAGGAAAGCGAGGACGACGAGCGACACGATGACCGCGCCGATGACGCCCATGGCCACTGCTTTCGGCCAGGGAGTGTGGGGTTCTGGGCTGGTCATGAAGGCTCCTGTTGTGGAAGGCAATTCGCGCTAAAAAGAATGAACGTTCTAGAACGTACTCCGACGGCGGGGGACGGTCAAGAAGAATGGTCATTCTGTATTGTGTGACTCATGCCGAGAATTTCCGATGCCCGCCGTAAGGCCCAGCGCGAGAAGATCGTCCACGCGTTGCTGGCTTCGGTGACGGAGAAGGGTATTGCAGACACCTCGATGGCCGACGTGATCGAGCGCTCGGGCCTGTCCGCCGGGGCGATCTACGGGTACTTCGCGTCGAAGGACGAGATTCTCATCGCCGGTGCTCGGGTCGTGGTGCAGGACCGGGCCGCCGATTTCGCCGAGCTCGCCGAGCGCGAGCCCGTCCCGCCGCCATCGCAGGCCGTGAGTCAGATTGCGAGCGCCCTGCCGAATCTCACTCGCAACGCCCGCGCGATGATGCAGATCTGGGGCCAGGCGATGACCCATGATGTGCTCAGCACGTGGACTCAGCGGATTGTCGAGAATATTCTCGACGCCATCGCGATCTACCTCCGGGCGTGGTTTGCGCAGGCCGATCATGCCGATCCGGATGATGCGGCCAGGCGCAGCGCACCCGCGTTCCTCGCCTTCGTGCAGGGCTACATCGTCCAGACGGCTCTGAGGGGCGAGGTCGATATGGACGCCTATGTCGAGGGGATCGACACGCTCGTCGGGGGCTGGGATTGAGGCCTATTCCATTTCGAAAGCGTTTCGGGTCGGCGGGCGCGCGGCGTCGGTTAGAGTGTGCGTTACACACCTAGACAACTGTCTACCTCTGCAGGTGGGCGAACGAAATCAAAGCGGAGGCATCTCGCGTGGACTTTGGCATCACCCTCTTCACCTCCGACCGCGGGCCGCGGCCCGAGCGTCTGGCCGCGCACGCAGAGGGGTTGGGGTTCCGCTCGTTCTACGTCCCCGAGCACACCCACATCCCGGTCGACCGCGAGGCGCTGCACCCCACGGGCGGCAAGGAGCTGCCGGATGATCGGTACAGGCGCACGCTCGATCCGTGGGCCACGCTGGGGGCAGTCTCCGCCGTCACCACCGATATCCGGCTGGGTACGGCGGTGGCACTTCCGGTGGAGAGCGACCCGATCGGGCTGGCCAAAACGATCGCCACGGTCGACCATCTCTCCGGCGGACGGGTGACGCTCGGTGTCGGCTTCGGGTGGAACCTCGACGAGCTTCGCGACCACGGCGTGCCGCTGGGGCGCAGGCGGACGATGTTGCGTGAATATCTCGAGGCGATGCGACAGCTGTGGGCCGAGGACGAGGCCGAGTTCCACGGTGAGTTCGTTGACTTTCCGCCGTCGTGGGCATGGCCGAAGCCGGTGCAGACGGGCGGGCCGAAGGTCGTCGTCGGCGCCGCGGGAAATGAGAAGAACTTCAAGTGGATCTGCCGCGCCGCAGATGGATGGATGACGACGCCGATCGAAACCGATGCCGTCGCCGGGATCGGCGAGCTGCGCAGGATGTGGGATGCCGCCGGCCGCTCGGGAAGGCCGTACACGGTGATCCTCGACGGCAAACCCGACCCCGCGAACCATGAGAAATGGCGCCTGGCCGAGGTCGACGAGGTCGTGTACGGAACCCCGGATGCCGAAGAGGACGACGTGCTGTCCTATCTCGACCGGCTCGCCGCGAAACTCGGATTAACGTAAGTTGATAACCGCAGCGCCACTAGGGGTTTGACGGTGGGATGGCATGTCAACTATCCGAGGACGTACGCTAGGCGCATGCCGTCGACCACCGGTGAAATTCGAGATTCACAGCGAGCGCGATTGGCTCAAGCGCTCATCAACTCGGTTCGTGACGAAGGGGTCCCCTCTGCAACGGTAGAGGAATTGGCGTCACGGGTCGGCATCATCCCCGAAGAAATCAGCCACCTGTACACGACCGAAGACGAACTTCTGCTCCTCGCCACGGAGGAGATGCTTCGCGATCGCACCGCCATGTGGCGCGAGCTGGGCGCAGCGAAGCCCGTCCCGCCGCCGGATGCGGCGCTCGAGACGTTTCTTTCCGGCATTTCGGAGCCGAAGGCCACGGCAGACGCAATGCTGCAGATCTGGGGAGAATCCATCGTCGCACCGCGTCTACGGGATTCAACCAGCACCAGCATGGAGCGGCTCCATCAGGCGATCGGCGAATACCTCGTCGCCTGGTTCGGTCAGTCGGACAACGAGGACCCGGAGGGTGTCGCGTGGGCGTGCGCCCCCGTGGTCCTGTCGCTCGCCCAGGGGTTCATCGTGCAGATTTCTACACGCGGGCGGATGGATCCCGCGCAATACGTCGCCGGCGTCCGAGTTCTTCTGGCGGAGATGGGCAGCCATTAGGGACTGGGACACGCTTGACCGTCTCGTCGCCGCGATTCCGAGCGGATATTGGACGAGCTACGGCGCGCTCGCAGAGGTGTTGGGCACAGGGGCTCGCGTCGTGGGAACCCGCCTCTCGACCCATGGCGGGCCGGGCGCCTATCGCGTACTGCGCGCCGACGGCTCGGTATCCGCAGGATTCCATTGGTCCGATGGCCGCGAAACCCGCACGGTGCGTGAGATCCTCGAATCAGAGGGTGTCGAATTCACGGGATCCGGTCGCGCCCGTCCCGGGCATCGCCTGGGCGCCGCGGATCTCGAGGACCTGCTCGACATCGCAGCGGCGACGGAGAACGAGGAGGGGGAGTGACATGGCACGCATGGTGCGTGAACTCTCGGGGCCGGACGGGACGGGTCGCTTCGGCGCCGCAGCAACCGACCTCGGCTACCCGGCGCAGACGAACCACGGCTACACGATCACCATCTTCGGCGACAGCTTCGATGAACGCGTCGGCGGGCCCGGCTGGCGCTCGCCCATCGGCCTGCGCCAATCCAACCGCGATATCGAGCGCGGCATCGTCTGGGACAACGCGATCGGTGGGGCGTATGCGAAGCAGATGATCAACTACCGCCATTCCGGCGGTCCGGACTCGGGCAGGCTGCCCGACGGGTTCACCAACATCCCATGCGACCTCATCCACCTGCCCGACGGGCGGTTCATGATGACGACTTTCGCGATCAAGGCATGGGGCCCGGTGACCGAGGGGCGAAGCTGGGAGACCTTTCACTCGCGGATGTGGACCTCCACCGACGAGCACGGCGAGAACTGGGTTCGCTCGTGGGACGTCGAACGCGACCACGGCAATTTCGACTTTCCCAACGCCGGAATCTGGCGGCACTTCCAGAACAACTCGATGGTTCTGTGGCCGGGCGAGGAACACGTGTACATCTACGGCACCGACTCAGGCCGTTGGCATGGGGGCGGGATCTACCTCGCGCGCGTGAGCTGGCGAACGATGTGGGAGCGCTCGACCTACGAGTTCTTCGGGCGCGATTCCTCGGGCACCTGGGGCTGGAGCGCGCGCGGACCCGCAAGTCCGATCATCGCGCCGACGATCCCCGACGGCGCCATTGGGGAACTCGGCACCCAGGTGATCGACGGGACCGTTGTGCTGTCGTATCTCGACGGTCCGCTCGGCGCGGTGACCCGTACGGCCCAGCGCCCCGAGGGGCCATGGACTCCGCCGCGCGTACAGGTCTCCTGGCGCGAGGAGCCGTTCCTCTACGCTCCGACCATCCACCCGTTTAGCTCGTTGGACCGGGCGCAGATGCTGCTGTCGGCGTGGCCGCACGACGAGAATGGGACCGACTTCTACGGGGTTCGACAATGGGAGGTCTCCCTGCGCGGCGTGCGCTGCGCAGACCTCGAAGCCACCCCGGCGCAGGAAGCGATCGCCGGCCTCGCCGATCCGCGCTCCGGTGAGCCTATGCACGGGGAGCTCTATCCCGTCCTCGACCGAATTCCGGTGGAAGAGCGCATCGCCGTCCTCGCAGATAGCAGCGATGACGGCGTGCAGCGCGATCACATAGAGCGCGTGTGTCGCGACGGGTATCCGCAGTGAAAAAGAATCGCCGACACTGATTCGCGGAACACACCTAGACACCTGTCTATACGGGTGTACAGTTAATGTATGACCTCGACGATCCCGGTGTTCAGCCCGTACGACTACTCGTTCCACGAGGACCCGTATCCGATGTACGCGGCCCTGCGAGAGAACGCGCCCGTCTACCACAATGCGGACCTCGGGTTCTGGGCAATCTCGCGGCACGCGGACGTGGGCGCCGCGTTTCGTGACAACGAAGCGTTCTCCGCGGCGATGGGCGTATCGCTGGACCCGACGGCCTATGGCCCACACGCCTACAAGACGATGTCGTTTCTCGCGATGGACGATCCGCGCCACAACCAGCTGCGCCGCTTGGTAAACAAGGGGTTCACCCCGAGACGGGTCACGGGTCTTGCCGAGCAGATCACCGAGCTCACCGAGCGGTATTGGGGCGAGTGCCTGGACAAGGCGCGGCGCGGGGAGGCGATCGATTTCGTCGACGATTTCGCCGGCAAGCTTCCAATGGACGTCATCAGCGAGCTCATGGGCGTCCCCGAGGCGGACAGGGCGCGGCTGCGCGCGCTGGCTGATCAGGTCATGCACCGCGAAGAGGACGTGTTCGACGTTCCCGAGGAAGCGGTAACGGCTGCGTTCGAGCTCATCGCCTACTACCAGGACCTCATCTCCGCCCGCAGGGCGGAGCCGCGAGACGATCTCACCTCGGCGCTTATCACCGCGGAGGTCGACGGCGACCGGCTCGCCGAGGACGAGGTCCTGTCGTTCCTGTTCCTCATGGTCATCGCCGGCAATGAAACGACAACGAAGCTGCTGTCCAACGCGATGTACTGGGCCGACCACTTCCCCGAGACCAAGGCCGCGGTGCTCGCCGATTCCGGCCGCGTTGAAGACTGGATCGAGGAAACCCTGCGTTTCGACACGTCCTCGCAAATGGTGCTCCGCACGACCAAGAACGAGGTCACGATCGGAGACACCACCATCCCGGCGGGGGAGAAGGTGCTCCTGCTCATCGGTTCGGCGAATCGCGATCCAGCGGTCTTCGACCGGCCCGATACCTACGACATCGACCGCGGAAATTGGGACGGATTGATGAGTTTCGGCGTCGGCACTCACTTCTGCCTCGGCGCGCACATGGCCCGGCTCGAGGCACAGATTTCCCTTCGACATATCGCCGAAACGGTTGCGGGCTTCTCTGTGTTGCCCGGCGCCGAGCGAGTCCACTCGACCAACGTGCGCGGGTTCGCCCACCTCCCGCTCGAGCTGACCTTGCCGGGGGAGAGCTGATGGCCAAGTGGCGCAAGCATCCGCTCCCGCTCGACTATCCGCGCCACCCCGAACGCCGACCGGCCCTCGTGCTGGGCGCGTCCTCGGGGATCGGCCGGGCGACGGCCGTCGCCTTGGCGGAGGCCGGGCACCCGGTGGCCGTGGGCGCGCGCCGTGTCGACCGGCTCGACGAGGTCGTCGTACATATTCGGGAAGCGGGCGGCGAGGCCGAGGCGTTCGCGGTGGACGTCACCGATGAGAATTCGATCGCCTCCGCCGTCATAGATGTAGAGGCGTCTCTCGGCGAGATCGAGGTGGTCGTCAACAGCGCCGGCTCGTTGCGAATGGGCCGTGTGTGGGAAATGACGCCGGACGAGTTTTCCGCGCAGGTCGACGTGCATCTCCTCGCCGCTCATCGGGTGGTGGCGGCGGTCGTGCCCGGCATGGTCTCGCGCGGGCGCGGGGACGTCGTGCTCATCGGCTCGGACACCTCGCGCACCGCCCGGCCGCGCAGCGGTGCATATCCGGCGGCCAAATCCGCCGTCGACACCATGGCGTTCCAGCTGCAAAGCGAACTCGAGGGCACCGGGGTGCGCGCGACGGTCGTTCGTCCCGGCCCTGTGGCCACCGAGATGGGCACCGACTTCGACGAGGACACGATCGTCGACGTCATCAACGACTGGGTGAAGTTCGGCCACGGCCGGCACGGGCGGATGTGTACCCCGGCGCAGCTCGCCCACGGGGTTGTGGCTGCGGTGTCCCTCTCGCGCGGGGCGTACGTGAGGGAGTTGGAAATCCAGCCCGAGGCGCCGATCGAACCCTAAGGGAGGGGAGGGCGCGCGGGGCCGGGGGTGTGCAGCGTCTCCGACGTCATACCCGCTGGCGGGCGGCCATCTCGGCGGTGACCGCCATGGCGATCGCACTGACGGCGAGCAGGGCGACCATGACGAAAAGCTGCATGATCGCCGCGTCCACGACCGGTGCGCCGCCGAGCACCATGCCCACGAACGCCCCGGGAATGGTGACAAGGCCGACCGATCGCGTCTGATCGAGCCCGGGCAGGAGCGCCGTGGCGCCGGCCTCGGTGCAGATTTCCGAGCGCGCGTCGCGCGGGAGAAAACCGAGAGACAGCGCCGCCTCTACCTCGCCGCGCCGGGCGGCGAGCTCCTCGAGCGCGCGGCGACCGGCCAGCGTCGTCGTGTTCATCGCGCCGCCGAACATGATTCCCGCAGTGGGGATGATCGCGAGCCCCGCCGCGGGGAGCACGCCGACGGCGACGAGAACGGCGACGATGACGACGGTCGGCGCCGCAACAGGCAGCCACAGCAACGCCACAAGGCGCCACCGCGGCCGGCGCCGCGCGACCCGCGAGGCCGAGGTCCACGCTGCCGCCGCCGACATCACGGCGACGAACGCGGCAGAGGCCCACACATTCTGTATGACCACCGCGATGACGGCGGCGAGCGCCGCGAGCTGGACGACCGCGCGAGCTATCGCCACCGCTGCGTCGACGGCGTGGCCGCTACGTGCGAAGTGATTGACCGCGACAGCGGCGAGCGCAAGGACAACGACGACA
>NZ_DYXM01000123.1 GCF_020742175.1 Dietzia timorensis | reverse complement strand
GCGCCCGTGACCGCGTGGACGATGCCGGGCCCATCCGGACACACGAGGGTCACGACAAATTCCGACTGGCGGGGAGTGCTCATGGGCACTAATCTTAACGGTCGCCGTTATCGGCGTCGGCCCGAGGACCGCTGCGCGGGTCGGGCGGAAGTTTTATGGCTCCGAGCGCGACCAAGGTATTTCGCGTGGAGGTGACACGCTGCGCGCTCGGAGCCATTCGCTGCCCGAGGTACGACCGACTCTTGCAGCCGGACGAGGGTTTGCGCCTCGGGGCAATTCTCGCGGGAGCACCGCGTTGCGCGGCGCACCTGTCCATCGAGGGGACACCTACGACATTGCTGCGGGCGCGTAAATCGTTACGCTGATTAACTGTCAACATCGAAAGAGATTTCATAATCCCAGGTGGGCGCGCGAATCTCTGTCTCGATGTCCGGCTTCGGCGAAGCCCGATTAGGCTTGTGAGCGATGAATTCCGCGAACCTCTCCACAGCCCAGTCGCGCATCGTCGTCGACGAACTCCTGCGTCACGGGGTGCGCGATGTCGTGCTGTGCCCCGGTTCGCGCAGCGCGGGCGTCGCGTTCGCGCTGGCCGCGGCCGCGGCGGAGGAGAAGGTGCGTCTGCACGTGCGTATCGACGAGCGCAGCGCCGGCTACCTCGCGCTCGGGCTCTCCCTCGACTCGGACCTGCCGGTGCCGGTCGTCGTCACCAGCGGCACGGCGGTGGCGAACCTGCACCCGGCGATCATCGAGGCCCACGAGTCGTGCGTGCAGGTCATCGCGGTCACCGCGAACCGCCCGCCGTCACTGTGGGGCAGCGGCGCGAACCAGACCATCGAGCAGCACCGTGCCTTCGGCCAGCACGCGCCGACCGCACACATGCCGCTCGCCCGCGATCTCGCCGAGGCGCCGCGCTGGCGCTCGCTAGTCGGCCGTGCCATGCACCTGTCGCAGGACCCGGCACCCGGACCCGTACAGCTCGACCTGCCCTTCGTCGAGCCGCTCGTGCCGGACGAGGGCGACGAGGACGACACCGCCGCGTTCCTCGGATCCGGAGCGGATTCTGCCTCGAATCCCAACCCATGGATCACCCGCTTGATGACGCCGGACGCCGCGACCCCCACGACCTCCGCGCGCCCGGGGTGTGGCCGGGCGGCCCCTGCCGCCCACTTCGCGGGCCTCGACTTCGGGCCCGAGACCCGCACGCTCGTCATCGCCGGATCCGATGCCGGCGAGCTCGGTCCCCTCGCCTGGCTGCCGACGTTCGCCGAGCCCGGCGCTAGCGTGCCGCGGCACTCCGTGCACCCGCTCGCCGTGCCGGCGCTGGCGCCGGACCGCGTGATCGTCGTCGGCCGTCCCACTCTCCACCGCCCGGTGAACAAGCTGCTGTCCAGGGACGGAGTCGAGGTGTTCGCCGTCCGCGGCCGCTCGCATCTGTATTACAACCCCGCCGGGGCGGCGCAGACCCAGCTGCCGGCGCTGCCCGCCGCCGCGGCGCCGGATTCTGCCGACGCCGAATGGCAGGCCGGCGCGGAGTGGCTCGCCGAGGCGGCCGATGCGAATGCGAAGGCGAAGCAGGCGGTGGACGCCGAGTTGCGGAAATCCGCGGACGGGGAGGTGCCGCCGACGGGAATGGACGTGGCGTCCGCCGTCATGGCCGGTGTGAGCGAGGGGGACGCGCTGTTCGTCGGCGCCTCGAACCCCATCCGCGACGTCTCGCTGGTCGATGCACTGCCGGAGGGCGTGCGGGTCTTTTCGAATCGCGGGGCCTCCGGCATCGACGGCAACGTCTCGACCGCGACGGGGATCGCGCTGTCCCGCGGGCGCGGGGAAGATAAGAGCGAAGGCGCGGGCGGCCGGACCATCGCGCTCGTCGGCGACCTCACGTTCCTCTACGACATCGGCGCGCTGCTCATCGGGCCGGGGGAGCCGCGCCCCGCGGACCTCACCATCGTCGTCGCGAACGACTCCGGCGGCGGCATCTTCTCGCTCCTCGAACAGGGCGACGAGCGGTTCGCCACCCACTTCGAGCGCGTCTTCGGCACCCCGCACCACGCGGATCTCGCCGCGCTGTGCGCCGGCTATGGCATCGCGTACGCGACGCCGGGCATCGACGAACTGCCCGGGTTGCTCGTCGGCGGCACAAACGGTGGTGTGCGCGTGCTCGAGGTGCGCACCTCGCGCCGCGGTCTGCGCGAACGCCATCGCCGCATCGGGGGCTGGTGATGGCCGCCTCGGTCCGCCGGCGCCGCAAGCGCAGGCCGGCGCGCATCGTGCAGATCGTCGCCGCGACGCTCGGGATCTTCATCGTCGTCGGTGCCGGCCTGCTCGCGGCGTCGGTGGTGATCGACGACCTGCGCATCGACGCCGACCGCGCCACCGCGACCGCACTGGTCACAGACGTGTCGCCGCGCCGCGCGGCCATCTCGTTCAACACCGAGACCGGGCAACACGTGCGCCCGCCCGAAGGCGTCTTCTATCCGACGGGCCTGGCCGAGGGACAGCGCATCCAGGTCGATTATCGCCGCGCCAATCCGTCGCTGGTCCGAGTATCGGGGAGATCCTGGACAGTCGCCGCGTGGCCCATCGCCTCCGTCGTCATTCTCGGTGGTGGTCCGTGTCTGCTCGCGTACCTGGGGGCGGGGCGAGTGTTGCGGCGCTCCGGTTCCGACGAGGGTTCGCGGACGGGTTCACACGTCGAGAACCGCGACGCACACGTCGGCGCCCGCGACACCCGCGACGACACCCGCGGGACACGGGACGTTAACTCGGGTCGCCAAGATGTCACCTAAAAGTGGCCCACGCGTCGATCTCGACTCACCCGCAGTCCAGCTGACGGGGCGACGATAAGGGCTGTGCGTATCGCAATCGTTGCCGAGTCGTTCCTTCCCAACGTCAATGGGGTCACCAACTCCGTGCTGCGTGTACTCGAATACGCGCGGCAGCACGGGCACGAATGCCTCGTCATCGCGCCACGCGCCGAGGTCGGGCTGATCGAGGGCGCCACAACCGCCGTGCGGGCGAATCCGTATGTGCAGGCGCTCAGCCCCTTGTTGACGGCGGAGTCCGTGCATTACGGGGACCGCGACCATTACCTCGGCTATCCGATCCATCGGGTGACGGCCGTGCGGGTGCCCAAGATCTCCTCGCTCCCCGTGGCCGCGCCGAGTCCGAGCGTTTACGCCGCGCTCAAGATGTTCGATCCGGACGTGGTGCACCTCGCCTCGCCGTTCTCCCTCGGCGCCGCCGGCGCTGCGGCCGCGAAGGCGCTCGGCGTGCCGTGCATCGCCGTGTATCAGACCGATGTCGCCGGGTTCTCCGAGTCCTACGGCTTCTCGATTCTCTCCGAGGCGGCGTGGGCATGGATTCGTGCCGTGCACGCCTCCTGCGCGCGCACCCTCGCCCCATCGACCGCGGCGATGGAAGATCTCGCCACGCACAACATTCCGCGCCTGCACCGCTGGGGACGCGGGGTCGACGCGGTCGGATTCAATCCCTCCAAGCGTCAGGAGGAGCTGCACAAATTCTGGTCCCCCGAGGGGCGACCGGTCGTCGGTTTCGTTGGGCGGCTGGCGCCCGAGAAGCACGTCGAGCGGCTGCAGACGCTCGCGGACCGCTCGAGGCCCGGTGGAGATCTCCAGCTGGTGATTGTCGGCGACGGGCCGGAGCGGGCCGCGCTCGAGCGGTCGATGCCGCACGCGGTGTTCACCGGCGCGCTCGGCGGTGCCGAGCTCCACGCCGCGTACGCGTCGATGGACGTGTTCTGCCACGCCGGTGAGTTCGAGACCTTCTGCCAGGCCATCCAGGAGGCCCACGCCTCCGGCGTTCCCGTCGTCGGCCCGCGCGCCGGCGGCCCGCGCGACCTCGTGCAGGACGGGATCAACGGGTTCCTGCTGGAGCCCGGGGAGTACGCGGCGAAGGTCTCCGCGACGGTCGACGAGATCCTCTCCGACCTCGCGCGTTACCGCCTCGCGGCGCGGGACTCCGTCGCCGATCGGACGTGGGACTCGCTGTGCGAGCAGCTCATGGGGCACTACGAGGCCGTCGGCGCCCGCTCGCGGCGCACCGTCCGGCCGTGGGCGTTCGAGCCACTCGCCCCGCGCACCTGGATCTCACGCCGCCGCGCCCCGCTCGCGGCGCTGTAGAGCGCGGGCGGGGCGCGGGTAGGGCGGAGTTAGCCTCCGAGCTAGATCTTGTCGATCGCCTCGACGAACGCGTTGATGTCGTCCGGGGTGCGCGAGGTGATGAGCTTCCAGCCGCCCGTATCGCACTCGACGACGGGTTCGTCGTGCCACGAGGCGCCGGCGTTGACGACATCGGTGCGAATGTTGCCGACCGACGTCATATTCTTGTCCTTCGCGAGGCCCGCCTCGACCAGCACCCACGGGGCGTGGCAGATCGCGGCGATCGTCCGGCCCGCCTCCGCCTGGCCGGTGACGAGCCCGCGGACGCCCTCGTCGACGCGCGCGGCGTCGGCGTTGAGGGTGCCGCCCGGCAGCACGATCACGTCGAAGTCGGCGGCCGCCTCGCCGGTGACGTCGGCGACCTTCTTGTCCGTGGGGACGACGACGTCGCGGTCCTTGTCGTGGAGGAACGTCTGCACGTCTTCGCCCGACGGCGTCGCGACGACCACGTCGTGGCCGGCCTCGCGCAGCTTGTGCAGCGGCACCGTGATCTCGTCGCGCTCGGTGCCGAAGTCGGTGGAGAGGATGAGAATCTTCTTGGCCATGTGCGTTCTCCTTACGTTTTATGGCAGGGCGTCGTATGACGGCGGAGGGCCTAAATTGCCCTCGCGCCGGATGAATCCCCTGCTGGAGTCGACGGTACGCGGCCGGCGGCCAGGTATGCATGAGCCCAGGGCACGCGCGGACCCGGGGCCCGAGAAGCGGTAGGCTCGGGAGAGTGTCACGCGCAGATCTAGACAAGCAGCCCAAGGATGTCGCCTCGATGTTCGATGGCGTCGCTGCCCGCTACGACCTCACCAACACGGTGATGACGGCCGGGCTCGACAAGGCGTGGCGGGCCCGCACCCGCGCGGAGCTCTCGCCGCGGCCGGGGGAGCGGATCCTCGACATCGCCGCCGGCACGTCGGTATCCACCGAGGGGCTCGCCAAGTCCGGCGCGTTCTGCGTGGCCGCGGACTTCTCCCTCGGCATGCTCAAGAACGGCGCGAAGCGCTATGTGCCGAAGGTCGCCGCCGATGCGATGGCGCTGCCGTTCGCGGACAACTCCTTCGATGCGGTCACCATCTCCTTCGGCCTGCGCAACGTCGCCGACACCAAGGCGGGCCTCGCCGATATGGCGCGGGTGACCCGTCCCGGCGGCCGCCTCGTCGTCTGCGAGTTCTCGCAGCCGGTGTTCGGTCCGTTCCGCAAGGTCTACATCGAATACATCATGCGCGCGCTCCCGGCGATCGCGACGCGCGTGTCCTCGAACCCGGACGCCTACAGCTACCTCGCCGAGTCGATCCGCGAGTGGCCGGCGCAGGCCGAGCTCGCCGACATCATCGAGGACTCCGGGTGGACCGCATGCCGCGTCGTCAACCTCACCGGCGGGATGGTCGCGCTGCATATCGCCGAGAAGCCCTCGGCGCCGAAGAATCGCCCGTAGCCGCGCGCCTCAGGCGAACAGCGGCCGGCCCTGCACGCGGTCGATGAGCCGGTTCCCCTTGCCGAAACCGCGCCATAGCGCGGAGACGAGGTCGGCGTCGTCCTCGGTGACCACGTTGCCCATGCACCGCACCGCCGCCTTCATCAGCGCCGGAGAACCCATCCCGATCGGGCCGACCGCGGGCAGGAACTGCGGATAGGTGAGCAGCGCCGCGAGCCGCCGCGCCAGCGCGAACGACGGGCCGAACTCCTCGCGCAGCACATGCGGCCACACCTTCGTCAACGCCCCCGCACCCAGCGGATCGGCGGACTCGAGATGCTCGGCGACGACCCCGGCGAGGAGCCGGCCCGCCTCGAGCCCGTAGTCGATGCCCTCGCCGTTGAGCGGGTTGATGAGCCCCGCCGCATCACCGGTGAGCGCCCAGTTCGGCCCCGCCACCCCGGACACGGCCCCGCCCATCGGCAGGAACGCGCTGGCCACCTCGCGCGGCTCTCCGTGCAGGCCCCATTCCTCGCGTACCTTCGGCACGTACGCCGCGAGCAGCTCGCGAACGTTGACATTCGCCGGCCGATCCGACGTCGCGAGCGCGCCGACACCGAGGTTCACCGAACCGTCGCCGAGCGGGAACACCCAGCCGTAGCCGGGCTGGATGGCGCCGGCCGCATCGCGCAGCTCCAGGTCGGAGCCGATCCACGGGCGATCGTGTGCGTCCGCCGTCATATAGGACCGAGCGGCCACCGCGAAGGGGAGGTCCCGGTGCCAGCGGCGACCGAGCGCGCGACCGACCGAAGAGCGCGCCCCGTCCGCGCCGACGACGACGCGCGCCGCGATCTGCTGCTTCTCGCCGCCGGGCCCGGAGAGCGTCACCTCCGAGGGGGTCACCCCGCCTCTGACGTCGGACGTGCCCGTAATCCGGGCCGCCCAGCCCGCGTGGAGCCGTGCCCCGGAATCGGCCGCCTTCTCCGCGAGAGCGCGGTCGAGCTCGCGCCTCGGCACCGCCGAACCGCGCCGGCCGAACCGCCCGGCGGGCCAGGGAATCTCGTGCTCCGCGCCGAATCCGCGCAGCCGCAGCCCTTGGATCGAGATCCGCTCGCCGGCCCACTCGAAGAGCCCGAGGCGCCGCATCTCGGCCATCGCGCGCGGGGTGAGCCCGTCGCCGCACGTCTTGTCGCGGCC
>NZ_DYXM01000122.1 GCF_020742175.1 Dietzia timorensis | reverse complement strand
GTAACCGAGTCGGTGCAGTTCGGGGATGACTCCCTCGCCGACGTGGAAGGCCTCTTCGAGGTGCGGGTAGCCGGAGAAGATGAAGTGGCTGAGGCCGGCCTCGAAGTACTCGCCGATGCGCTCGGCAACCTGCGCGTACGAGCCGACGAGCGCGGTTCCCGCGCCGCCACGAACGAGCCCGATGCCCGCCCACAGGTTGGGCGCCACCTCGAGCTCGCGGGCATTGGTACCGTGGGTGAACCCGCCGCCGCGCGATTGCAGCGCGGTCATTCGCCGCTGGCCCTCGGACTGCGAGCGCGCGAGCCCGCCCTGGATCTGACCCACGACCTCTGGGTCGAGGCCGTCGACGAGGCGCTGCGCCTCGGCCCACGCCTCCTCCTCGGTCTCGCGGGCGATGATGTGGAGGCGAATACCGTAATCGAGTTCGCGGCCGTGCCGGGCAGCGGCCGAACGCGCGCGTTCGATCTTCGCCTGCACGTCGGCAGGGCGCTCGCCCCACGTGAGATAGACCTGCGCGTGCTTGGCGGCGACCTCGATGCCCGCAGGCGAGGAGCCCCCGAAGAACACCTGCGGCGGCTGCGCCGGGCGGCGCGAGAGCACCGCGTGCTCGACGTCGACGTGCTCACCGCGCAGGGTGATCGGCTCGTCCTCGGTGAGCAGATGGTTGATGACCTGCAGCGACTCGTCACCCACGGCGTAGCGCTCTTCCTTGCTGCGGTGGTCGCCGAAGGCGCGCTGCTCGTGGTCCTCGCCGCCGATGACGACGTTGAGCTTGAGCCTGCCGTTCGACAGCTTCTGGAACGTCGTGGCCTGCTGGGCGATCACCGTCGGGCTCACTAGCGAGGGGCGGGCGGCGACGAGGAAGCTCAGCCGCTTCGTCGCGCCGATCAGCGCGGCGGTCGCGATCCACGCGTCCTCGCACCACAATCCCGTCGGCACCAGGACGGAGTCGAAGCCGTTGGATTCCGCGGCCAGGGCGAGCTGGGTGAGGTAGCCGAGGTCGGCCTCGCGCTCGCCGTAGTGTCCCGTGGTCCCGTGTCCGCCGGCCATGATCGCGCGCGAATCGCCGTAGGTGGGCAGGAACCAGTGCAGGGTGATCTCGGAATTAGCCATGCCCGGAAGTACACCAGCGCGTCGCCCCGCCGAACCACCGTTCAATTCGCGGTGAATCTAACGGGCCTGTATCCCGCGCGCCGGTCGCTAGGCTCGCGCAGGCAGGACGAGTCCGGCTCCCGTGCCACGAGGGCAGGGGAGCCGGAAGAGGGTGCCGGGGAGAGGCGTCCTAGCGGGTGTCGCCCGAATCGGAGACGCTGCCGGAGTCCGAAGCGGAGCCTGCATTCTCGGCGGTCGACCCGGATTTCTCGCTGTCGGCCCATTCGCCCGACGAGTAGTCGTAGTCGATCTCGTTGCCGTCGTCGTCGGTGCGGCGGTACCAGTCGGTGACCTTCTCCGAGGTCGAGTCGAAGTCGGCGCCCGCGCCGCGACCGTCGGTGGACGGGGCGACGGAGATCTCGAAATCGTCGCCGTGCTCCTCGAGCCCCTTGACGACCGCGTTCTTGATCGCCGTCTGCGCGTAGGTGCGCCGGATCGCTGCCGGGTCGGTCGACAGGTCCTTGAGGAACGCGACCGCGAGCCCCACGAGCACTACGGAGAACGGGATCGCGATGAGGATCGTCAGGTTCTGCAGCCCGGTCAGAGCGGTCTCGCCGCCCACCAGAAGCATCACCACGGCGATGCCCATCATGCACAGACCCCAGAAAACGACGATCAACTTATTGGGGGCCGGGTTCCCCTTCTCGGACAGGGTGCCCATGACGACGGACGCCGAATCCGCAGAGGTGATGAAGAAGACGGCGAGCACGAAAATGATGAGGAACGGCGTGATCGTGCCCAGCGGCAGGTTGTCGAACAGCGAGAACAAGACGTTCTCCGAGGTGGCGGAACCGTCGAACCCGGGAATGTTCTCGCGGCTGAAGCTGATCGCGGTGCCACCGAAGATCGTGAACGCGAGGATGAGGATAAACGTCGGAGCGAGCGTCGTCACCAGCGCGAACTGGCGAATCGTGCGGCCGCGGGAGATCCGGGCGATGAACATGCCGACGAACGGTGTCCACGCGATCCACCACGCCCAGTAGAACGAGGTCCACACAGCCTGGAACTCGATGGTGTCCTGCCCCCACGACAGGCCGCGGCTCATCATGTCGAGCAGATTGTCGGCGTAGCTGAGGATGCCGGCGGGAACGAGGTTGAGCAGGAACAGCGTCGGCCCGAGAAGGAACACGAACAGGATGAGACCGAGCGTAAGCGTGATGTTGATGTTCGACAGGTAGCGGATTCCTCGCGAGACCCCGGACACGGCGCTGACGATGAAGCACGCGGTGAGGATCCCGATGATGACGATGAGGACGGTATTCGTGACCTCGCTGGCACCGGAGACGATCTGCACTCCCTGCCCGATCTGGATCGCGGAGAGCCCGAGCGTCGCCGCGGTGCCGAACAGCGTCGCGATGATCGCCATCATGTCGATGATCGATCCGGCCAGACCCTCGGAACGATCGCTACCGATGAGCGATTTGAACACCGAGCTCAGCAGCGTCACCCGGCCGCGCCGGTACGAGCTGTATGCGAGCGCGCCGCCGACCATCGCGTAGAGCGCCCAGATCATCAGCCCCCAGTGGAAGTGCGACTGCGCCATCGACAGGTGCAGCGCCTCCGGGGTTTCCGGGTCGACGCTGTGCGGCGGCGGGGTGAGGTAGTGGCTCAGCGGCTCGGAGGGACCGAAGAAGAAGATGCCGACGCCGATACCCGCGCCGAACATCATCGCCACCCAGGAGAACAGCGCGAACTCGGGTTCCTCGTCGTCCTTGCCCAGCTTGATTCGCCCGAAACGCGAAAAAGCGAGATAGGTCATGACGGCGAGCCCGAGGATCATCACGAGGTTGAGGAGCCAGCCGAGGTTCTCGATTGCCCAGGCGAACATTGTCGACGAGACGGTCCCGACCGAATCCGGATCGAGGATGCCCCAGGCGATGAACGCCACGATCAGCGCGGCGGTGGAGCCGAACAGCACCTTGTTCATCCCAAAGGTGTTGCGCTGTTCCTCGATGCTGAGACCCGGCACCAGCCCCGGATGCATGTCGTGCGGGTACACGCCGACCGTGGTGCTCGTATTCGCCGAGAGGAGGTTCCCCATCAGGGTTCCGTCCTTCGACGTGCCGCCGGCGTCGCCGGTAGACGGAGGTTCTTCGGAAGAAGCTTTTCCGGGCATGGTTCATCGTCCTGTTCATCAAAGGGGGAAGGTGCAGGAATCCTGCGGAGTGCGAGCGGGTCGCAATTGGGGAAACGCTACCGTGGCGCGCCACTCAGGCAAATCCGAACCGAGCGGTGCTCACATCTTCGCGGGGGCTCCGGCACCAGACAATAAGACCTCCGCACCGTGGCAACTTTAAGCCGAGTGAGTAAAAGCTTAGAATCTAATTTAAAGAGTGCCGCTGAACGTGGCTCGCTCTCATCTCGTCCGGAAGGCCCTTTATGGCATTGCCGATCACCTGCATCCTGCCCGTCTACATCGGTGTGGACACTGATGAATTCACGAGGGCCTACCGCAGCATCGTGCATCAAACCTCGGAGCCGGATGAGATTTTCGTCGTGCTCGACGGGCCGGTCCAACCCGGTATCGAAGCCTACCTCGACAGCCACGATGGCCCGCAGCTCACGGTCGTCCGTTTCGACGAGAATCGGGGTGTCGCCGCGACGATGCACGACGCATTGCCGCTCGCGCGAAATCGGTGGATCGCCCGTCACGATGCCGACGACATCATGATGCCCGACCGGTTGGAGAAACAGTGGCCCGTGGTGTCGACAGGCGACTATGCCGCAGTGGGCGGAGCAATCGTCGAGTTCGAGGGCGACCCGGATCACGTCGTCCGGGTGAGGCGTCTACCGTCGGAGCCCGAAGCGATAGCGAAGTACGTGAAGATCAACAGCCCGCTCAACAATCCGACCGTCATTCTCGACAAGGAAGCTGTCCTCGCGGTCGGCGGAATCCGCGACGTGCTCTTCATGGAGGACTACGACCTTTTCGCGCGCCTCATCGCCGCCGGGTATTCGCTGCGGAGTCTCGACGAGGTCCTCACACTCCAGCACGCCCCAGAGTCGATGTTCGACCGCCGCACCGATGCCCGCCTCGCCAAGGCGGAGAAAACGATGCAGGGCAATCTCGTCGAGCTCGGCCTCATCGGTCGCCCGCGGGCATTTTTCAATTATGCGGCGCGCCAGCTCTTCCGCTCGCTACCGCGTCCGCTCCTCAAGCGCGCGTACTCCGCGCTGTTCCATCGCCCGGGCGCCCTTGACGAGCCGATCACCGAGGTTCGGCGCTGGCTCGAGCAGGACTGGCCGGGTTTCGTGCCGGAGCCACACGACAGCCCGGCGCCGCACGACGGTTAGATCACGCTATTGGTGAGCTCGGCGATAATCGACGAGTTGTACAGGTTCTCGAACGGCACGACCACCTGGTTGGCGTAGGTCGACCGCCGCTGGGAGAAGAACTCCGCGAGCCGGCGTTCGAGGACCTCGCGATCGGAGTCCACAGGGACCTCGATGGCATTCATCGTGAAATCGACGCCGCCATCGGAAATCGCCGCCGACTCGAACGCGGAGGCCAGATCCTCCCATGCCAACCGGTAGTCCGAGCGTCGTCCCGGGTTGTCGGTCGCGGTGTATCCGACGATCAATCCGGTGGACGGGTTGGACAGGTGCGGGACGACATCGTCGAACACGTCCCAGATGTCGGTTTCGTTGTGCAGCCAGTCCCGCCAGTTGTCGTCCTCGACGGGTTCGAGCACGACGAGGAGAGCGGTGGCGGTTTCCCCGTGGAGATCGCTGCGCTTCTCGGCGATGGTCGTGCGCGTCCCGGTGCTTTCGATCGCGCGCGCAAGACCGGCGACGTGCGCGGCGTCCTTGCCGGTGATCACTACGTGTGGGCGGTCCGTCCCATAGCTGCTCGGGATGCTCATATGGCCAGGCTACCAGGCAAAACGTGTTCCGAACTTCCGCCCGCGCGTATCGTGTGCGGCGAAGGCGGACGCGCACGCGACGCCCGACGAACCGAACCCAGCGAAGGATCCGGCACCGCTATGAACTCCACGATCATCACCACATCGCGATCCCCGCACGGCAACACGCGAAAGATCGCCGACGTCATCGCCGCAGAACTCGGCGCCACGATTCACGCCCCCGGCCCCGAGGCGAACGCCGCGATCGCCGCCGCCGATCTCGTCGGTTTCGGATCCGGCATCTATTGGATGAACTTCCGGAAGAGCCTCCGCGAGTTCGTCGCGTCGCTGCCGGAAAGCGAGGGCAAGGACGCATTCTTCTTCGCCACGAGTGGCTTCCCACAACCGCCCATTCTCGCCCGCTATATGGACGGGATGCAGCAGGCGCTCGAGGCGAAGGGCTTCCGCGTCGTCGGCGGCTTCCACTGCCGCGGCCTCGACACGATGGGCCCGTTCGGACTCATCGGCGGGGTCAACAAATCGAGCCCCACCGCGAGCGACCTCGAATCCGCGAAGGCCTTCGCTCAGCACCTCGCGTCGTAGCGCAGCTTCACCAGCTCCGAATCCGGCAGCACGCTCGCCTCGAGCAGCCGCAGCCCCGCGCGCTCGCCCGCATACATCTTCGATCCGGCGCCGAGCATCGCCGCCCCGACGAGCACGATGAGCTCGTCGACCACCCCCGCCGCGAGCAGCGGATTCCATGTCGTCGCGCTGCCGAACATCAGCAGCGATTCGCCATTCGCCTTGCGTCGCGCGATCTCCGCCGGCGCCTCGCTACGTGCCACCACGGATGACGTCGGAGCCCACGGATCGCCCGGCCCGATCGTCATCGAGTCGCTGATCACCAGCGAGTCGAGCGTGGTGATCAACCTCGCCGTGTCTAATTCCCGCTGTTCGCTCGACGGGTCCTCCGCGATCGCCGACCAGTGCCGGAAATTGCTCGGGAACCATGTGCTCCCGTAGACGACGGTGTCCGCCCGGCGCAGCAACTCGAGGTTATGGGTCGTGAAGGCGTGCTCGAACGGCATGGGCGACAGGTCGCCGCCGGGGCCCTCGTAATAGCCGTCGAGCGACGTCAGAACTGAGACGACGAACGTCGCGTCCTTTGCTTCGGATTCCATGTCGGCTCTCCTTTTCGGTGTCTGTCCAGCATCCGAAAAGGTGGAGGGAAATCATTGTCCGATCATGCGTGATCTGTGCGGCGACCGCCGGAGATCAGGCTTTGAAACCCTGCCCGCGAAGCGCGAGATCGGCGAACCGCTCGGCGATCAACGCGTGAGCATCCTCGGGCGGGTGCAGTCGGTCCGCCGAGGGATAGGCCGCCTCGTCGTCGGCGCCGAAGAGCGCGAGCCCGTCGACGAAGTGGAGGTTGGGATCGTCGGTGCGCCGCCGCGCGACGACCGCTGCGATCACCTCGCGGGCGGAGCGGAGAGTCAGCTTCCCTGCGGCCACGTCCTCGGCTGTCCCGGTCGCGAGATAGCGGATTTCGCCGTCGCCGAAGTCGGTCGCCGCCGGCCCGGGGGTGTCCTCGTGGATCGCGCAATGGAGAGCGGACACCACCACCAGCGGAGTCTCCGGATGCCCCTGCCGAATGGTGTCGAGAAAATTGTCGAGCAGCGGCGCGAGCTCCTCGGTGCGCACGGCGCCCGCATTGACGAGGTTGATCCCCACCTTCACGCTGATCAGCTCGGCGGGAAGATCCCGAATCCCCTGCGCGACGAACCCATCGAGCATCGCGCTACCGCTGAAGCCCAGGTTGGTCAGCTCAAGCCCCGCCTTGCGAGCGACGCGAGCTACCCATGTCAGTGTCGGCGCCGTCGCGTTCGATCCTTGGCTGATCGAACTTCCGTAGTGCACCCACCTGGGCCGCGAGTCAAAGTCAACCGGCTCGACTGGCTCGTCTGCACGCAGCTCGACGAGCTCGATGCGCTCGTAGTGAGGCAGCCAAATCTCCACGGTTTTGTCGCCGCTCGGCAGGTCGTCGATTCGAATCGTCTGCGTCGGACCCTCGTCGACCTCGACGCTCCCGCTTGCAGGGTCGATCGTTACGCGGGTGCCGCCGCTCGTCTCCACGTGCCGCTCAAGTCTGCCGTCGATCACGATGTCGACGTGGCAATCGGCGCGGGGCGCAACGCCTCGAAACGCCGGGTATGTGCGGTGTGCGCTCAGCTCTACACTTGTTGACGCCGTGCGGAAGGCCAACCGCACGCCGGCCGGCTGCGCCTGCGCGGACAAAAGCTGGCCGTCCGCCTGCTCACGAGCCCACCCCGGCAGTCTGCAGGGGACGAGTCCTCTTTCGGTGGTCTCCATATCGAGCGCGCCGTGAATCAGATTCGACGTAATCGGGACGGGGCGAAGCTCTCTCGAAGAACTCATGTGAAACCTTGATCTGCCGGTGCTACCGACAAACTACGCGTACTCGCCGGTTGTCTGGGCGCGGTCGCGCGCCTAAAACGTACGAGGAAGGTTGGAGCCGATGACGGGAATCGAACCCGCGCTGTCTGCTTGGGAAGCAGAAGTTCTACCATTGAACTACATCGGCACGCTGCGAAAACTCTGCCGAGCTTCTCGTATGAAAAGCGGTCGCCGAGTTGCAGGCTGCGCCTAGCTTAGCACGCAGAGTCGGCTACTTTCTGGGCGCCTTCGACTGCTTGCGTGATCCGCCCGGCATTGAACCCTTGCCGTGGATTCCGGGCTTCGGTGGGTTCCGCGGAACGATGCCCATGCCTATCCCACCGAGAATGGCGACGGCCAATCCGAGAGCGATTGAGACCCACAGTGGAGCCCCGGCGGTGACTCCCATGAAGAAGACGACCACCCCGACGCCGAGGAAAACTGTGGACCAGATGGTCCATCTCCACGTGTATTTCGAAGGTTCTTCTGGACGTGTCATGCCCCCATTCCACCACTTCAGAAGGTTCCTTTGCCAAACGTCAAAGGGTTGCAGGGGTAAGGGCAACCGAAAAATATTTGGTTAGGGGTTGCTTTTACAGGTAAGCCTTACCTAATGTGAATCGCGGCGGCTCGTCACGGACCGCGCTCCGTTGGACACTCGGGGGTCGGGCAGGGCCCCCGAGTGTCACTTAAAACCAGCGTGAGTCCGTGGATTGATATCGCCGCCGGGGCGCGCAAGGCTGTACCGAAGATCGGAGGCTCGCGCGCCAAGCACGAAACCACCCTTCACCGACAACGACCACGCCGCTTCGACAGGCAGGAACCCAGGGGGCGCAATGCACACGGCGATCGCCGACCCGTCCGAACGACTCGCCTCCCTAGTTCGGGCCGGCTGCGGCCAGGTGGAGATCTTCGCGGTGCCCGGTTATCCGCCCGCCGCAAGCTTTCCCATCGTGTTCGCGTGCCTGCACCGCGGAGCGCTCGTTCTCGGCATCGAATCGTTTGGCGGGCAGGCCGAACTGATTGCCGCGACGGCGCGCTGCGAACTCCTCGACTGCGTGTATCAGGCCGAACTCGGCCCCGCCGGCGCCGGACTTCTCGGCTCGTGCCGGTGCGGAGACCGGCCCGGGCACCTCGTCAGGCAGATCGCGAGCGTCACTGGGGCGATCACGCTTCCCGGGTTGGAGGAGCAGCGCGTGCTCGCGCTGGAGATCGCCGCTGACGTCGCGCACCCGGAACTCCTCGCGGTCGGCACGGAAGTTCGGCTCCTCGTGATGCAGCCCGAGAGCATCGGTCTTGTCGACTCCTCCGGCGTCGACAGCATCCTTCCCGAGGAACTCGAGCTGGCGGCTCCCGATCCTTTCTGTGATATCGAGGCCGTGTGGCTCGCCCGGCTTAATGACCCGGGGTCCGGCGTCATGAGAAAAATGCTCCACAACCTGCGCCACGAGGCGCAGTGGCAGGGTGGGGGACAGGCTCTGCCGCAGACGGCGGTGCTCACCGCGCTCGATCGTTTCGGCGTGACGATGTCCGCGCTCGACCTCGGCGGTGTGCGCCGCGAGTGGCGGATCGACTTCTCCAGCGATTGCGTGACGGTCGCGGACCTCGGGCGTGAGATCCGGCGCTTGTGCGGGTTGTCGGCGAGGCCGATCGGGCAGGAGCCCGTGATGGCGCGGCCACTGCAGGATCGCCACGACGACCCGCGCGGCGCGTAGCCTCCCCGCCCCAATCCGCCCGTGTTCTTCCGGCGCTGCAGCCGAGGACGGTAGCCTTATCCCCGTGCTTTTATCAGACCGCGACATCCGCGCCAGCCTCGAATCCGGCCGCCTCGGGATCGATCCGCTCGACGAATCCCTCGTGCAGCCGTCGAGCATCGACGTGCGCCTGGACAAATATTTTCGCGTGTTCAACAACTCGCGGTACACGCACATCGACCCGGCCCGGCAGCAGGACGAGCTGACAACGCACGTGGAGACGCCCGAGGGCGAGTCGTTCGTGCTGCACCCCGGCGAGTTCGTGCTCGGCGCGACGCTCGAACGGGTCTCGCTCGGCGCGGACGTCGCGGGCCGGCTCGAGGGCAAGTCCTCGCTCGGCCGGCTCGGTCTGCTCACGCACTCGACCGCCGGGTTCATCGACCCTGGCTTTACCGGTCACATCACGCTCGAGCTGTCGAACGTGGCGAACCTGCCGATCACGCTGTGGCCGGGCATGAAGATCGGGCAGCTGTGCCTGTTCCAGCTCTCCAGCCCCGCGGAGCGCCCCTACGGTTCGAGCGGTGTCGGATCGAAGTACCAGGGGCAGCGCGGGCCGACGCCGTCGAAGGCGTACCTCAACTTCCCGCAGCAGTAGGCGCCGTCTCCCGAAATGTACGGTTGTTCGCCACTCGGTTACTTGCCGGTCATGTGATCACGTGATGTTCACTTGATCGGCGACCGTACGTCTTCCTGCGGCGAAATGCTGGTCATTCGGCGGTGAGAATGTCGACCGTATGCGTATGGCCGTTTTTGGTACCGGATATCTCGGCGCTACCCACGCCGCTTGTATGGCCGAGTTGGGGCACGATGTGCTCGGCATCGATGTCGACGAGGCGAAGATCGCGCGCCTCGCCGCGGGAGAGGTCCCGTTCTTCGAACCGGGGCTGCCCGAGCTTCTTCGCCGCACGGTGGATTCGGGGCTTCTCCGCTTCACCACCGACTACGGCGAGGCCGCCGAGCACGCCGAGCTCTTCTTCATCGGCGTCGGCACGCCGCAGCGCAAAGGTGATTTCGCCGCGGACACCACGTATGTAGAGGCCGTGGTGCGCGAGCTCGCGCCGACGCTCACCCGCAACAGCGCGATCGTCGGTAAGTCCACCGTCCCCGTGGGCACGGCCGCTCGCCTGCAGGAGCTCGCCGACGAGCTCACCCCGGACGGTGTCACCCTCGAGGTGCTGTGGAACCCGGAGTTCCTCCGCGAGGGCTTCGCGGTCAAGGACACCCTCGAGCCGGACCGCGTTGTCGTCGGCCTGTCCGATCCGGAGGCGGGCCGCACCTTCGGTCAGGACCTTCTCTACGAGGCCTACGATTCCATCCTTTTCGAAGGTCTGACGGCGGAGCAGCGCGATGCCGGGGAGACCGCCACCCCGTTGATCGTCACGGACCTCGCGACCGCCGAACTCGTCAAGGTCTCCGCCAACGCGTTCCTCGCGACGAAGATATCCTTCATCAACGCCGTGTCCGAGGTGTGCGAGGCGGCGGGCGCCGACGTCACCGTCCTCGCCGATGCCATCGGCATGGATCCTCGCATCGGCCGCCGCTTCCTCGGCGCCGGCCTCGGCTTCGGCGGCGGCTGCCTGCCCAAGGACATCCGCGCCTTCATGGCGCGCGCCGGCGAGCTGGGCGCCGATCAGGCGCTCACGTTCCTCCGCGAGGTCGACGCGATCAACATGCGCCGCCGCGAGAAGATGGTGCAGCTCGCCGTCGACACCATGGGCGGCTCGCTCATCGGGACGACGGTCGCCGTGCTCGGCGCCGCATTCAAGCCGGATTCGGACGATGTGCGCGATTCGCCTGCCCTCAACATCGCCGGCATGCTCTCGCTCAAGGGCGCACAGGTCATGGTCTACGATCCGCAGGCGCTGGACAATTGCCGCCGCCTCTACCCGACGCTCGGCTACGCCGATTCCGCGCTCGGGGCGTGCACCGGTGCGGACATGGTCATCGTCGCGACCGAATGGAAAGAGTTCATCGGGCTCGACCCGAAATCGGTTGCAGAGGTCGCCCGCGGGCGCCACGTGCTCGACGGTCGCAACTGCCTCCCGCGCGAGGCATGGGAGTCCGCCGGGTTCGACTACCGCGCCCTGGGGCGTGGCCGTTAGCGCCCGATTAGGGGAATTATTTCTTATAAAGCGAGGTCGCTGTTTCCGGCGCGTAAACAAACTTGCGGAAACCTTCTGCTGGGCGGTTCCGATCCTCTAACTTGAGGAAATCCTATTTCCTTGGTTAGAAAGGTTCGCCCCTCATGAGCGATGCCATTGATTGGCTTGCCAGCAATATTATGGGTCCGCCCTTTATCGTCCTCTGTCTCGGCGCCGGCCTGTACTTCACGGTTCGCACCCTGTGCGTGCAGGTCGTCAATATCCCCGACATGATCAGTCAGATCGTCAAGGGCGAGAAGTCCGAATCGGGCGTCTCCTCGTTCCAGTCGCTCATGATCTCTCTCGCCGGCCGGGTCGGCACGGGCAACATCGCCGGCGTCGCGACGGCCATCGCCTTCGGCGGTCCCGGTGCGGTGTTCTGGATGTGGGTCATGGCGTTTCTCGGCGCCGCCACCTCCTTTGTCGAATGTGCACTCGGTCAGGTCTACAAGGAAAAGGATCAGGACACCGGCGAATACCGCGGCGGACCGGCCTTCTACATCGAGAAGGCCTACAAGCACACCAAGGCGCGCGAATTCTCGCTGTTCTACGCGATCTTGTTCGCCGTCGTCACCGTCATCGCGATGAGCTTTTTCCTGCCCGGCGTGCAGGCCAATGGCATAACCGAATCGGCGAATCAGGCCTGGGATCTGCCGCTGTGGATCCCGACCCTCATCATCGTCGCACTCCTCTTGCTCATCATTGTCGGCGGCGTCAAGCGGATCGCGGCGTTCGCCTCGTACGTCGTGCCGTTCATGGCATTCATCTACATCGTCATCGCGATCATCGTGATGTTCCTCAACTACGACCAGATCGTCGACGTGTTCAGCAGCATCTTCGGCTCCGCCTTCGGCACGGACGCCGTGTACGGCGCCATCTGGGGCCTCGCCGTCCAGTGGGGCGTGAAGCGCGGCCTCTACTCGAACGAGGCCGGCCAGGGCACGGGCCCGCACGCGGCATCCGCTGCCGAGGTCTCCCACCCCGCAAAGCAGGGTTTCGTGCAGGCCTTCGCCGTCTACATCGACACCCTCTTCGTCTGCTCGGCCACGGCATTCCTCATCCTGTCGACCGGCATGTACCGCGTCTATCAAAATGGCGCCGAGGAGCCTAGCGAGATCCTGCAGCGCGGCTCCGGCGGTCTGGCCGACGATGTCGCCGCCGGCCCGGGCTTCGCTCAGGCGGGCATCGACAGCATGTTCAGCTCGATCCCGGGCGCGGGCCCGTCCTTCGTCGCGCTCTCGCTGTTCTTCTTCGCGTTCACGACGATCGTCGCCTACTACTATATGGCCGAAACGAACCTCACCTACGTCATGCGCTGGGTGCCCAACCAGACCGTGCGCCGCGCACTCGTGTGGGTGCTGCGCATCCTCATCGTCATCGCGGTCGCCATCGGCGGCCTGAGCACCGAGCCCGGTCAGGCCTGGGCGCTCGGCGACATCGGCGTCGGCGCGATGGCGTGGCTCAACATCCTCGCGATCCTCGTCCTGCAGGTGCCCGCGCTCAAGGTGCTCAAGGATTTCCGCGCGCAGAAGAAGAGCGGACTCGATCCGCAGTTCGATCCGCGCACGCTCGGCATCCGCAACGCGGAGCTGTGGGAGCTGCGCGCCGACGGCTTCAACGTCAAGAAGGTCGACGGGCCGGGAACGCCGGAAATGGTCTGACCTCCGACGTCATACCCGGCTGGCACCCAGCCTCCGTGGATTGTGTGGTCCATACGGGCGGTCCATAACCGGGGCCGGAGCATCGCGCTCCGGCCCCGGCTTTTTTATTTGTGACGTCGGACGTGCCGATTCGCTTCGCGCACGTAGCGGGCTCGTCCCTACTGCGTGCGGCGGCGGAGCGTCGCGGCGCCGAGCGCGATGAATACGACGATGAATCCGATGACCACGGCGATATCGCGGCCGACGCCGTCGGCAACGGTCGAGGTCGACAGCGTGTTCATTGCCTCGACGGCGTAGGACAGCGGGAGCACATTCGACAGCGCCTCGAGCGCCCCGGGCAGCTGCTCGCGCGGGACGAGGAGCCCGCACAGGAAGATCTGCGGCACGATGAGCACGGGCATGAACTGCACGGCCTGGAACTCGGTGCGCGCGAACGCGCTCACGAGCAGGCCGAGCGCGGTGCCGGCGAACGCGTCGAGCACGGCGACGAGCGTGAACAGCCACACGCTGCCCGCGAGGTCGAGGCCGAGCCAGGTCGTCGACACAGCGATCGCGATGGAGGTTTGCACCAGCGCGATGAGCCCGAACGCGATGCCGTAGCCGGCCACGAGGTCGAGCTTGCCCATCGGCGTGGTGAGCGCGCGTTCGAGGGTGCCCGAGGTGCGCTCGCGCAGCGTCGTCACCGAGGTCACGAGGAACATGAGGATGAACGGCAGCAGCGCGAGCAGCGCCGGCGCGATGCGGCCGAAGAGGCTCATCGGCGTGGCCGAATACAGCCACCACAGCAGCGCCATGAGCAGCGAGGGTACGGCGAGCAGCATGACCAGCGTGCGCGGGTCGCGGCGCACCTGCGTGAGCACGCGCGCGGCGACGGCGAGGGTGATTCGGATGCTCATCGGACCAGCTCCAAGAACGCGGACTCGACATCCGTAGTGTGCGTGTCCCGCAGTAGCGCCTCGGGCGAGGAGTCCGCGATCAACTCGCCCTCGCGCAGCAGCAGGAGCCGGGAACAGTGCTCGGCCTCATCCATCACGTGGCTCGAGACGATAATCGTCGTGCCCGCGTCGGCGAGCTCGGCGAAAAGGCGCCACAGCTCGACGCGCAGCACGGGGTCGAGCCCCACGGTCGGCTCGTCGAGGACGAGCAGCTCCGGATTCCCGAGCAGCGCCGCCGCGAGGCTCACCCGCGAGCGCTGCCCGCCGGAAAGATTCCGCGCGAGCTCGCCCGCGTGGCTCCCCAGGTCGACCTGCTCGATCACCCTCGCGACCTGCGCACGCGGCGCCCCGAGTAGCTTGGCGAAGAACCGCAGATTCTCGGTCACGGTGAGGTCCTCGTACACGCTCACCGCCTGGGTGACGTACCCGATGCGCGAACGCAGCGCCCGCGCGCCCGCCGGCTCGCCGAGCACCGTGAGAGTCCCGGAGACCCCGGCCTGCACGCCGACGATCGCGCGCATCAGCGTCGTCTTTCCGCCTCCCGACGGGCCGAGGAGTCCGGTCACGGATCCACGTATGACGTCGAACTCCAAATCCTTCAGGACCTGCTTCTTGCCGCGCCGGACGGACAGGCCGTCCGCGGACAGTGCCACATTTCGAGTCGTTTCCATGCGCCCAGAGTCCACCCGGGCGAGTAGGATTTCCACTGTGGTGAATTCCCCGAGAGGCCGGCGCAAGGGCCCCTCGCGTACTCGAAATGCGCTCCTTAGCACAGCTCGCGAGCAATTCATGCTCCGTGGGTACGACCGCACCTCGGCGCGCGTGATCGCAGAGATTGCCGGCGTCGACCACGCGATGGTGAATTATCATTTCGGCTCCAAGCGTGGACTGTTCGCGGAGGCGATGGCCATCGAGGTCTCACCGCGGGTGATCCTCGACGTGGTCCTGCAGCATGCGGACACCTCGAACCCCCGCGATTTCGCGCGCAAGATCGCCGTCACGTTCCTCTACATGTGGGACCAGGAGGCCTTTCGCGAGCCGCTGCTCGGCATCATCCGGCAGGCGGCGCACGACGAGCAGACCCGCTCGGCAATCGCGGAGTTCATGAGCGCCGAGCTCCTCGGCCGGATCGCCGCGATCCTCGGTGGGGAGCGCGCCCGGGTGCGCGGCGGGGCGGTGGCCTCGGTGCTCGTGGGGACGCTGATGAGTCGCTATGTGTTTCGGCTCGAGCCGTTCGCGTCGATGCCGCGCGAGCAGCTGGCCGACGTCATCGCTCCTATGCTTGCCGTTCCGCTGCAGCGCAAATTCTAGGCACCACCCGCGGGCACGGAAGTGAGTACAAAACGAACCCTTATACTCACTTAACCCCCTAAGTGAGTATATGGAGATTCGGCGCACTCGTTTGCGCGGCTTAGGTTCAGCGTGGATCGAAGGCTGGGGTACGCCTCCGGGCGCGTGGTTTGATCGACGTCATTGGATAGACAGATCGGTCTACCGGGCGCGCAGCAGCGCCGCGGCGGAACCGATTCGAGTGAAGGGGACACCGCGATGACGTTGACGACCGAATACATTCCCGACAGCTTCGGCGAACTTTTCCACAACATTCGGCCGGAGACCGGCCCGGCCGAGAAGCCGGGGCCGGCGGTGCACCGGCTCGGCAAGAATATCGGCGCGCGGATCTCCGGGATCCGCGTCTCCGGAGATCTCTCGGTCGACGAGGTCGAGCTGATTCGCACGGCGCTGGCCACGTACAAGGTGGTCGTGTTCGAGGGGCAGCATCACGTCGACGACGAGACGCAATACGCGTTCGCGCAGCGCCTCGGCACGCCGACGCTGGCACACCCGACGGTGCACTCCACCGGGCGCGATCGGCTCGTGATCGAGGGCGCCGCGAACGCGTGGCACACGGACGTGACCTTCGTCGACCGGGTGCCCAAGGCGTCGATCCTGCGTCCGAAGATCCTGCCGCCCTACGGCGGCGGCACGGTGTGGGCGAACACGGTGGCCGCGTACGAGGCACTGCCCGAACCGCTGCGCGTGCTCGCCGAGAACCTGCGCGCCGTCCACTCCAACGACTACGACTACGCCGCGCAGGGGCAGCGGTCGACGGACACGAACTTCGGTTCGCGCGAGGAGTTCGTGCGCATTCCGTTCGAGACCGAGCACCCCGTGGTGCACGTGCGCCCTGAAACCGGCGAGCGTTCGCTTTTGCTCGGACAGTTCGTTAAGAAGTTCACCGGTCTGCGCTCCTACGAATCGGACGAGCTCTACCGGATTTTCCAGGAGCGGATCACCAAGCCGGACAACACCTTCCGCTGGAACTGGAAGCATGGCGACCTGGCGATCTGGGACAACCAGGCGACGCAGCACTACGGGATTTCCGATTTCGGCTCGCATCGGCGCGAGCTCCACCGCGTCACCCTCGCCGGGGCGATCCCGGTCGGCATCGACGGGCGGCCCTCGACGGTGCTCAGCGGGGACGCATCGGAGTACTCGGTGGTCGACACCGCGCCGCCGCTGCGCGATTACCGCGGCGACGCCGCGGTGCTCACCGAGTAGCGAACCGCGCCTACTGCCGGTAGCTCGCCAGGAAGTTACCGAGACGCTCGAGTGCGTCGGTGAGCGTGCGCTCGTCCGGCAGTGTCACCACGCGGAAGTGGTCCGGATCCGGCCAGTTGAAGCCCGTGCCCTGGGTGAGCAGGA
>NZ_DYXM01000121.1 GCF_020742175.1 Dietzia timorensis | reverse complement strand
TCGAAAAGCCGGCGCCCGCTTCGGTGGGCGCCGGCTTTTTCGTGCCTGAACCCTGCGGCCGGGGCTTCGCCGCTGCCGCTCCCCGTCTGGACGCCACTTTGTGTCGATGAACGCCGGTTTGGCGCGTCCCTGAGAGCGTTTGTCGATACAAACAGGCGTCCAGTCGTAGACGACGCGCACGCACGCTCAAAAGAGAAGTCCGGAGAACCACCTCACCGGCCCAGCCGGCCGGCAAGTCAGGAACTGCCGGAGGACTCAACACACCCGCAAGTAAACTCGGCCCCATGGGTATTCAGCAGCCGTTCCACCGCCCCCGCCGCCTGCGGCAATCCCCGGCCATGCGCCGTCTCGTCTCGGAAACCTCACTCGAGCCGCGCCACCTTATCCTTCCCGTGTTCGTCGCCGACGGCCTCACCGAGCCCAAGGAAATCTCCTCCCTGCCCGGCGTCTACCAGCACACGGTCGAGTCGATCAAGCAGGTCTCCCGTGACGTCGTGGCGAAGGGTCTCGGCGGGATCATGGTCTTCGGCGTCCCGAAGGACGAGGACAAGGACGCGACCGGCGAGGCTGGCGTTAGCCCCGACGGCATCCTCAACCAGGCACTCCGGGCGATCCGCGAGGAGGTCGGCGACGACACGCTCGTCATGAGCGACCTGTGCCTCGACGAGTTCACCGACCACGGCCACTGCGGGGTGCTCGGCACCGACGCTCGCGGCGCGCAGGTCGTCGATAACGACGCCACCCTCGAGCAGTACGCGAAAATGGCGGTCGCCCAGGCGGAGGCCGGAGCGCACATCGTGGCCCCCAGCGGCATGATGGATGGACAGGTCGCCGTCATACGTGAAGCCCTGGATGCGGCCGGCTACCAGGAGACCGTCGTGCTGGCCTACGCCGCCAAGTATGCGAGCGCGTTCTACGGGCCGTTCCGGGAGGCGGTCGGTTCGTCGCTCAAGGGGGATCGGCGCACCTACCAGCAGGATCCGGGCAACGCGCGCGAGTCTCTGCGCGAGGTCGAGCTCGACATCGACGAGGGCGCGGACATCGTCATGGTCAAGCCGGCGATGTCGTTTTCGGACATCATCGCGCAGACCGCGGCAAGCGTGGACGTGCCCGTCGCGACGTACCAGGTCTCCGGCGAATACGCGATGCTCGTCGCCGCGTTCGAGCGCGGCTGGCTCGACCGCGAGCCGGCGATCGTCGAGTCGCTGTACAGCCTCCGCCGCGCCGGCGCCGACATGATCCTCACCTACTTCGCGCTGGAGGCGGCACAACTTATTAATGACGGCGGACCCCACGGAGCGCCGGTCGGCTGGCAGAATCGCACGTAATCGTCCATTTCGCCCGGCCGGGGCGAAGAAAGGGGTCACTTGTGGCGCAGCCGCCGTTCCCGCAGCCGCAGCCGGAACCGAACTTTCCGGAGCGTCCGGAAGGTCCCGGGCTGCCGCAGCCCGGCGGTGAGCCGCGCCTGCCCGAGCCCGACTGGGGTTCGCCCGTGCCCGGCGAGGGCCGGCCGGGTGGCGACCCCGAACCGCACACCCCCGGCAGGCAGCCCGGCGGGGCGGGGGAGCCGGGGATTCCGGGAGGCAGCGGCCCCGGCAGCCCCGGCGGCCCCGGCAGCCCCGGCGGCCTCGGCGGCTTCGGCGGGGGAAATCCCGAGGGCGAGGGCTCCGGCGAGCTGCCCCGCGAGGGCGAGGTTCCGCGCGAGGGCGAGCGCGGCGGAGGCGATGCCGGCTACGGCGCGGGCGGCGGAGGCCAGTGGCCACCGCAGCCGCGCGAGCCGCAGCGGCCGGGTGAAGAGGGCGAATCCGGCGACGGCAACCGCAAGGACCGCGACGCGCCCGAGCAGGTGCGGACCGCGTGGTTCCTGTACATCATGGCCGCGATCGCGGCGGTCCTCGCGTCGGCGACCGCGCTGCTGCCCGGCGGCCGGTCGGTGTCGGTCGAGCAGGTCCGGGATGCCGTTCCCGGCGGCATGAGCGAGTACTCGGACGAGCAGCTTCAGGCTGCCGCCACGCTGTCGGGCATCCTCGGCGTCATCCTCGTGGTGGTCGTGTCCGCGCTGTTCCTGCTTGCGGCGCGCCAGCTGTTCAAGGGCAAGCAGTGGGCGCGGGCGCTGCTCACGGTCGGGTCGATCGTGCTCATCGCGCAGGGGCTCGCGGCGCTGCTCGTGCTGTTCGCGGGCGGTTCGCCGCAGGGCGCGCCCGCGGAGGCAGAGCCGGTCCCGAACTTCATCGAGCTCGCCGCCTCGGTGTGCGCCGGGCTCTTCGCGGGTACGGCGCTGTGGCAGCTGTACACCAAGGAATCGACGGCGTTTTTCCAGGAGCGTTCCGGTGTCGGCAAGCCCTGAGTTCCCCGATGGCCTCGACGATCCGCGCGACGCGGGCGACCCGCGCGACCCCGGCGCCGACGACGCCCGCATGCCGCGCGACCCGGACCCGCGCCTGCGCAAGCAGACCGTGTTCTACGCCGAGGACGGCTGGTCGTGGGCGTGGATCCTCGCCGCGCCGATCTTCTGCGCCGCTGCCGGCCTGTTCGAGGTGGCGACGGGTGCACCGGTGCACTGGCTCATGCTGTTCGTCTGCGCGCTGGGCACGATGATCACCCACGGGATCATGATCGCCGCGACCCGCGTCCATGGCCGCCTGCGCGTCACCGACGAATCGCTGTGGCAGGGCACTGAGGAACTCCCGTACGTCGAGGTCGACGGCGTGCTGCCCGAACCCATCGAGGGTTCGCGCCTGCTCGGGGAGCTGCGCACGGTCCCCCGCAAGCGCGGCGAGGTCGGGATCAAGCTCGCCGATGGCTCCCTCGTCCGCGCCTTCGCACGCGACCCCGAGGCCCTGTCCGACGCCCTTGTCCCGCACGTCGGAACCGCGGAACCGCCGAGAAATTCGGAAGACGGCAATACACCACCGCTGGATGACGTCGGAGGCACGCATGACTAGCCCCCGCCGCTTCCCGCCGCGAGCGAGGACACGCGCGATTCTGCTCGCCTCCGCCGTCATGGCCGGTCTGTTGGCCGTTGTTCTGTGGTACTCGGCATCCACGATGGAGCTTGCGGGCTCCCCTGTGGACCCGGAAGGGCAGGTGCTCGACCGGTCGTGGGACACGAGGCGACTCGGGGCTGCGGTGGTGATGTTCAACGTCGCGCTCCTCGCGTTGTTCGCGGCGCTCGTTCCACCCAGCAATGCGCCGGCCGCTCCACATAGTGAGATCGATGCGTCCGACGACGCCCCCTTTCAGGAAGCGACGGACGAAAACTGAGCGTGTCAACCAGGCATCGTGCAGCGACTTTCAGCATCCACTTAGAGTGCACAGGTATCAGTTGAATTTCGTTTCCGGATCGTTGCTTATGTCCCTTTCACCGCCTGTTTGGACCGACTAATGTGATGTCGGATCGAACGCGGGAATTACAACCGTGTGAGATGAATGGCACGACTAACCGTCGGCGCCCCACTTGTGACGAAGCGGGGAGGGCCGGCGCATTGTGGATCGGGGAATGGTGCAGGTCAAAGGTAAGATCGTAAGTGTGGCGGCAATGACAGGAGCCGCTGCGGTGATGGCAGCGGGAACGGCCACGGCGGTGCAGCCGATCCAGTGGCAATCCTGTGAGACGCTGTTCAATCTCGAGCCCGGCTCGGTCCCCGAGGAGCAGCGCCTCGAGTGCGCGATCGTCGACGCCCCGCTCGACTACGACAACCCGGACGGCCCGACCACGCCGATCGCGGTGTCCAAGGTCTCGCCGAAGTCCGGCCAGTCGAAGTCCGCGATCTTCGGCAACCCCGGTGGCCCCGGCGACGATGCGCTCATGTTCTGGGCGAACCGCGACACCGGCCTCGCGCCGATGGACCTGTACAACGACCACGACCTCATCGCCGTGCAGCCGCGCGGGCTGTGGGGCTCGAACCCCATCCAGTGCGACCCGTCGCTCGCCTCGCCGCTGGCGCTCAACCCGCTGCACGATGCGTGCTACGGCACCAACGGCGCCTACATCGAGTCGATGACGACGGAGAACGCCGCCCGCGACATGGATTTTGTCCGCCAGTCCATGGGCCTGGAGACCATCGACTACTACGGCGTCTCCTACGGAACCAAGCTCGGTGCCGATTACGCGACGCTGTACCCGGAGCACACGGGCAAGATGATGCTCGACTCCAACGTCGGCCCGGACTGGGCGTGGTCGGAGCAGTCCGCGCGCACCACCGAGGCGCAGCACGCCCGCATGTACGACATGTTCGAGTGGATCGCCGACCACGACGAGACCTACGGCCTCGGCGACACCCCGCTCAAGGTATTCAACCGCTGGAAGGCGATCTCGGACCAGGAGGTCGGCGGGCCGTCGAACATGATTCCGCCGGCCGCCGAGGAAGGCGACCTGCCGAACGAGCTGCGCGGCACGCCCGTGCAGCAGCCGGTGCTCGACGTGGTCAACGCGACCGGCCCGGGCCGCGCACGCATCGAGGGCCTGTGGAACGCGATCACGCTGCGCGAGCTCACCAACAATGCGGCCTCGGGCATGTACGACACCGCCGTCGGCGCCTCGTACAACGAGACCTCGTGGCCGATGGTCGCGAACATCCTGTCCTACTACGACAAGAACCAGGGCGAGATCCCACGCGTCAGCCCGGTTGCCGCGCAGCGCATCCGCACCGCGAAGGCCTCGGACAACACGCAGTTCAACACGCAGCACGACATGTTCCGCATCGTCACCTGCAACGAGGACCAGACGGTGCAGAACCCGCTGGCGATCGGTTCGGCGAAGCTCGACGCGAAGACGGGCGGCGACCGCCTGCTCGCCCAGGCAGCGGGTCAGCGAGCCGGCTCGGACTGCTTCGGCTACCAGCCGGTCACCGAGCCGATCAAGGTCTCTGGCGAGGGCCTCGAGCAGGAGCCGGTCCTCCTGCAGAACGTGCACGACGCGGTCACGCCGATGGGTGGCGCCGAGAACATGCTCGAGCGGATGGGCGGCAAGCTCGTCACGGTCGACAACGGCGGCCACGGCGCGTTCCGCACGGGCAACAAGTTCATCGACGACGCTGTCACGGACTTCTTCGACAACGGCACCGTCCCGCCGGACACCCTCCCGGGCCGCCCGGCCCCGAAGCCGCTGCCGACCACCCTCGAGGGCGAGTACCCGAGCAACACCGTCGGCTACGGCGACGGCGAGAACCCGCTCGCGAAGGCGCAGCGCGATGTCTCGAACGCCGTGGACGCCGGCGCCCAGGCTGCGCAGGATGCCGTTGCGCCGGCCGCCAAGCAGGCGCAGGCTACCGACCAGCAGGCCGATGCTCAGCAGAACGGCGCGCAGCAGGCCGGCACGCAGGCCACCGACCAGCAGGCGCAGAACAACCCCACCAAAGACGGCGGAGCTGCAGAAGATCCCGCGGAAAAGGCCGCTCGCGATGCAGCGGCGGGCATCGACCAGGCGGTCGGCGCACTCACGGGTACGCAGCAGTCCGGTGCGCAGTACACGGTGGACGAGTACTACGGGAAGTAGCCTTCGGTAGCCTTCCTGGCTATAGACGACCAGCGGCC
>NZ_DYXM01000120.1 GCF_020742175.1 Dietzia timorensis | reverse complement strand
GGGCGGGAAACCACGTCGCGACCAGGCGCAGCACGCTCGGAAACACCGCGGCATCCCCGGCCCCTATGAGGACTCGCGCGAAGATCGCGACGCCGACGCTGGGGGAGAACGCCATGGCGAGCTGCCCTGCGGCCATCAGGAACATTCCGATCGTGATGATCGGTCGCGCTCCCCAGCGATCGAGGACCATGCCCACGGGAATCTGCATACCGCCGTAGACGGCAAGCTGCACGACGGCGAACATCGAGAGCGTGGCCGCGTCGGCGGAGAACCGGTCGGCTGCGTCGACGCCGACCGCAGCAAGCGAGGTGCGATTCATGACCGCGAGCACGTATGCCGCCACGCCGACGATCCAGATGATCCACGCGCGCACTTCGTGAGGATGCGGGGACGGGCGCGGCATGTGTCCATGCTACGCCCGCCGGTGCGCACTGGTGCCCGTTGCGAGGCGCGGTCGGTCACGCAACGATTTCGTTCTTCGCGAACCATCGGAAATATATCTTGACATCAAGATACATTCGGAGGAGACTCAAGTTAGGTAAACCTAACTAGGGTGGTGTTTTCGATATGACCGAAGTACAAGACCTGGCTCGTTTCGTGGCGAATGCGAAGTTCGAGCAGATCAGCCCGGAAGCCCTGCAGCAACTGAAGATCAGGGTGCTCGACACCATCGGTGTGGCCATAGGTGCGCTGGACGCCCCGCCGATGGTCGCCATCCGCGAACTCACGGATGACCTCGGGGGAACGCCCGTCTCAACCCTCATCGGCGGTGGTCGAACCAGCCCGGAACGCGCGGCCTTCTTTAACAGCGGGCTCAGCCGCTACCTCGACTTCATGGACTCGTATCTGGCGAAAGGCGAGACGAACCACCCGTCCGACAATTTCGGCGCCGTGCTCGCGGCGGCCGAATCTGTACACGCTAGCGGCGAAGAGCTGCTCACCGCCTTCGCGGTCGCGTATCAAGTGCACGCGAGGCTGTCGGACGTAGCGCCGGTTCGGGCGAAGGGCTTCGACCACACGACACAGGGAGCCTTCGCCGCCGCAGCATCCGCAGCGAAAGCCATGCGTCTTTCACAGGAACAGATCGCCGCCGCGATCGCCATTGCGGGAACCGCGAACGTCGCCCTGCGCGTCACGCGAACAGGCAATCTGTCCCATTGGAAGGGGCTCGCGTATCCGCACGTGTCCAAGGAGGGCACGTTCGCCGCGCTGCTCGCATCCCGCGGCATTACAGGGCCCGAGGAGGTGTTCGAAGGCAACAAGGGCTTCAAGGACTCCGTATCGGGGCCGTTTCAGATCGACTGGGTCGCAGAGGATCTCGAACGTGTTCGCCGCTCGATCATCAAGAAGCACAATGCGGAGATCCACTCGCAGTCCGCCCTGGACGCCGCACAGGACATCCGTTCGCAGCCGGGCTTCGAATCGGGGCGGATCGACAGGGTGCGCCTGCGTACGTTCGACGTCGCGCACTCGATCATCGGCGGAGGAGAGGAAGGTGACAAGCGAACCATTCGGACGAAGGAGGAGGCCGATCATTCACTGCCGTGGATGCTCGCAGTCGTCCTGTTGGACGGCGAACTCAACCCTGCGCAGTACGAACCGCAGCGCATCGTCGCCGACGATGTGCAGCAGCTGATGCAGAAGGTCGAGATCGTGGAGGACCCGGGATTCTCCGAGCGATTCCCCGCGGAGATGCCGGCCGATCTCGAAGTGGTGCTCTCCGACGGTACCGTCCTGCACTCCGAACGCAGCGCATACGAGGGATTCCACACCGAGCCGCTCAGCTGGGAGGGAGCAAGGGCCAAATTCGACGCCCTGACCGGACCGTTCGCGGACGCAGAACTCCGTGACGAGATCGCAGACGTCGTGCAACGACTGGATTTCGTCGACGTTTCGCGGCTCACGGATGCACTCGCGCGAGTGCGAAGGACCCGAATCTGATCTTCGAGAGAACAACGAAAGGACAACACACAATGAGTAATGCAGTTCCACACGACGTATCGTTCAACTTCGTCCCGAGGGCGTATCGGCCGGAAAAGCCTCGCACGTTCGGGGTTACGGAAATCCGCGCGCCGTACTACGACACCTTCGGAACTCGGCACATGCAGGACGTTTTCGACGTCGCGGGCCAGTGGGTCGACGGCATCAAGTGGGCGGGCGGTTCATTTTCGCTCGTGCCAACTGAGCAGGTGCGTGCTTTCAGCGACATCGCCCACCAGCACGGCGCCTACGTGTCCTCGGGCGGCTGGATCGAAACCGTGCTGCGCTACGGCGACGACGCAGTCGATCACTACCTGAAGGAAGCGAAGGAAGTCGGATTCGACGTCATCGAGATCTCGACCGGCTTCATCATGCTCAACACCTCGGGTCTGCTTCGACTCGTCGAGAAAGTTGTCAAGGCCGGTCTGAAAGCGAAACCGGAGCTCGGCTTGCAGATCGGGTCTGGTGGTGATTCCAGCGAAGCCGAACTCGCTGCAGAGAGCAAGAAGGACGTCGGCGATCTCATAGATCGCGGAAAGAAAGCGCTCGATGCGGGTGCTTCGATCGTGATGATCGAATCGGAGGGAATCACCGAGAACGTCACCGACTGGGACACCGGCGCCGCCGCCTCCATCATCAACGGACTCGGGCTCGAGAACGTGATGTTCGAAGCGGCAGACGGGCCCGTTTTCGAATGGTACGTGAAGAACTACGGCAACGAGGTGAACCTGTTCGTCGACCACTCGCAGATCCTGCAGTTGGAGGGGCTACGGCAGAACATTTGGGGGAACAAATCGACGTGGGGGAGGGTTATCAATCCGGCGCCCTGACTTCCGGCACTCCGGGGCCCACCGGCACTGCATGCAGCAGAGTAAAGATGATGGCGGTACCGTAGGTTCGACGGGTGAAGCCGGCCGGGCCCGCCCGGTGCACCAGATTCGAGCAACACCGGAGAGCCTTCGATATGCACATTGCCCAACCAGATACCGCGAGCATCCCGACCCAGAGG
>NZ_DYXM01000119.1 GCF_020742175.1 Dietzia timorensis | reverse complement strand
GCAGTGGTCGCGAAGCGTGAGCATTCCCGTGACCGGGGGCAGGGTGTGCAGGTCGACGCCCTTGCCGATCTTCGCGCCGAGCAGCGAGGCGAACACGAGATTCCAGCCTGCGGTGCCGATCCCGGCCGCGCCGCATGCCTCGACCCAGCGCTCGGCGAACCACAGGCGAAGGTGCACCGAGCCGCCGCGTTTATATCGGCCGGGCCGAACGCCACCCAGGAGCGGCCGCGCCACCGCGGCGGCGAGCACGATGCGGCCGACCGGGGTGAGCAAGATCAGCGCGAGCACAACGAGTGCGGGCGTCGGAAGCTGCGGCGCCCAGTCCGCACCAAGCGCGCCGGCAACCCACGCGCCCAGCGCGAACCACGTGCCGATGCGCGCCCCGGCGAGTGTGACGAGCGGGAGCAGCAGGACGAGTTGCACCAGCTGCGCGCCGAGCGGAACGGGAGTGACGTCGCGCTTCTGGACCTCCGCGACCGGGTCGAGGCCGTCGAGGAAATCGGCGAAATCGGCGAGCCTCGGGCGATCGTAGAGGTCCCCGACCGTGACCTCGGGGTAGCGCTCGCGCACGGTGGTGATGACGTGCGCGGCAGCGAGGGAGCCGCCGCCGAGCGCGAAGAAATCCTCGCCGGACCCGGACACGTCTGCGCCGACCGCCGAGGACCACATCTCCGCAACCCAGCCCTGCGTGCCCTCGAGTTCCGTCTCGGGCGCCGAGGTCGACTCCAGCGGCCACGGCAGCGCGGCCCGGTCGACCTTGCCGGAGGTGCGGGTCGGGAGTTCGTCGACGAGGGCGAGACGGGGGACGACGCCGGCCGGCAGCGATTCGCGCAGCAGGCCCGCGGCGTCCGGAAGATCGAATGCGTCGGGGTTGACGGCGACGAGGTAGGCGACGAGGACGCTCGCGCCCGCATCGGTCTTCTTCACCGCCGCCGCACCCGCGTGCACGCCCGGCAGCGCCGACACGGCGGTGTCGACCTCGCCGAGCTCGATGCGGCGGCCACCGATCTTCACCTGGTCGTCGACGCGCCCGCCGAAGTAGAGGCCATCGGTCTCGAGGCGGACGAGGTCGCCGGATCGGTAGGCCCGTTCCCAGCCGAGGCTCGGCATCGGCGCGTATTTTTCCGCGTCCTTCTCAGGATCGAGATAGCGGGCGAGCCCGACGCCGCCGATGACGAGCTCGCCGGTCCCGCCGATCGCGACCGGCTCGCCGGCGCCATCGACGACCGCGAGGTCCCAGCCGTCCAGCGGCAGACCGATGGAGACCTCGCCGCTGCCGGTGAGCTGCGCGGCGCAGGCGACGACCGTCGCCTCGGTGGGCCCGTAGGTGTTCCACACCTCGCGACGGCCGCCGGCGACGAGGCGGGCGGCGAGCTCCGGCGGGCAGGCCTCTCCGCCGAGGATGACCATGCGCACCCCGGTGAGCATCGAATCCGGCCACATCGATGCGAGCGTCGGCACCGTGGAGATGACAGAGATGTCGCGCTCGAGGAGCCACGGTCCGAGGTCGAGGCCGCTCTTGACGATCGACCGCGGAGCGGGGACGAGGCACGCGCCGTGCGCCCACGCGAGCCACATCTCCTCGCAGGAGGCGTCGAACGCGACGGACAGCCCGGCGAGCACACGGTCGCCCGGGCCCAGCGGCTGCTCCTGCAGGAACAGGCGAGCCTCGGCGTCCACGAACGCGGCAGCTGAGCGGTGCGAGACCGCGACGCCCTTGGGCACGCCGGTCGTGCCCGAGGTGAAGATTATCCAGCAGTCATCGTCGGGTCGGGGAGGGCGCGGCGCCTCCGACGTCATACCCGGGTTGTTCTCGTGCGAGCCGGACGTGGTGCGCAGTCCGTCTCCGGTGAACACGGCGGCGACGCCGGCCTGGCCGAAGACGAGCTCGGCGCGCTCCGCCGGATCGTCGACGTCGACGGGGACGTAGGCGGCTCCCGCGGCGAGGGTCGACAGGATCGCGAGGTAGAGGTTCGCCGAGCCCGAGGGCATGTGGATGCCCACGCGCGCACCCGGCGCGACGCCCTGGCCGTGGAGCCAAGTCGCGGTCTCGGCGATGTGGGCGTGCACCTCGGCGTAGGTGAGGACACGCTCGCCGTCATCGATACAAGCGGCGTCGGGGAACCGACGAACAGCCGACTCGAACACGTCGATGAGCGTGCGAGAAGGCGCAGCGTGCGGGGAACGTAAGTAGTTCTGTGGAATGCCTTGCACTCGTAGAAGGATATCCATAGACCGAGAAAAGCGCTGCACTGGCAGGGCGGTCGCGGCGCGCGTGAGCAGAACGCGCGGCGAGCGTGCGGGAGAACCCTGAGATGGGAATTCAGGGACAATCCCCGATGTGCGGGGCGCTCGCGGCGAGAAGACTGGAGGACACCAGCCGGGACAGACGTTCCGGCGAAGACCACCGAAGGAGAACGCCATGAACGACATCTACGCACAGGGATACGACAACCCCTCCGGACCTCCCGCGCGCAAGCGAATGCGCCGTAACACCTCCGACCGCTGGATCGCCGGCGTGTGCTCCGGGATCGCAGACTACTTCGGTATCGACGCCACGCTGGTGCGCATCCTGTTCGTCGCGTCGATCCTGTTGCCGGGGCCGCAGTTTTTGCTCTACCTCGTGCTGTGGCTGGTCATCCCGAAGCGCTGACGGCGGTCGGCCGGGCGAGCCCGCGAGTATGGCACGCTTTGGCTATGACGAACATTGCGCAATACGCGAGCGAAGGCGAACCGAAATCGGTGCGGGTCGACCTCCCCGGCACCCTCGAGGGACGGAACCCGGGCGTGGCCCAGGTGACGCTCATCGGGCCCGGTAAGAACAACGGGATGGGCCCGGAGTTCTGGGCCGAGCTGCCCGGCGTCATCGCGAAGCTCGACGAGAACCCGGACGTGCGTGCGATCGTCATCGCCGGCGAGGGACGCAACTTCTCCTACGGCCTCGACCTCGCGGCGATGATGCCCGTACTCGGCGAATACTTCTCCGGAGAGGTCGACGCCTCGAAGCCGATGGGGCTGCACGATCTCATCACCTCGATGCGCGCCGCGATCGACGCGGTGGGTGAGGCGAAGACGCCGACCGTCGCCGCGATCCAGGGCCGCTGCATCGGCGGCGCCGTCGATCTCATCTCCGCCTGCGATATCCGGCACGCCGCCGCCGACGCCGAGATCTCCATCCGCGAGGTCAAGGTCGGCATCGTCGCGGACATGGGCTCTCTCGCGCGTCTGCCGCACATCATCGGCGACGGTCTCACGCGCGAGCTCGCGCTCACCGGCCGCGATATCGATGCGGACACCGCGCTGCGCTACGGACTCGTCACCCATGTCGCCGACTCCGCCGAGGCCGTCCTCGAATCGGCGCACGCCACCGCCGGCGAGATCGCCGACAATCCGCCGCTCGTCGTGCGCGGGGTCAAGGAGGTCATGGCGCGCGGGATCGAGGAACCGATCCGCCGTAGCTCCGAGTACGTCGCCACGTGGAACGCCGGCTTCCTGCCGGCCCAGGATCTGCTCGAGGCGGTCAACGCGACGATGGAGAAGCGCGCCCCGAAGTTCCAGGGCAAGTAGCGCGAAACCGGGCGCGTGGCGCGTGTTCTCGCCGGCGCCGGCTAGCGGGTCGGCGAGAACACGCTGCGCAGCGCGCCGAGCGCCTCGGTGACCTCCCGCAGCAGCACATCGGCGTCCCCGGGTGCGAGCTCGACGGGCCCGAGCAGCGGCGCCGATTGCGGTGTGCTGCTCAGCGCCACCGTCGTGGCCTCCACGAGCACCCGCAAAGATAAGGTCGCCGCCAGCTCGCTGCTCAGCCCGGAGAACGGGTTGTTTTTCCTATGACGTCGGACGAGCTCATCAATCAATGGGCGTGCGCGCTCGGTCACGACCGCCGACACGCGTGATTCGACGGACTCGGCGCTGCCCAGCGCATTAAAGGCTGCGGCGACCCGCAGAATGCGGCCGCTTTCCGCTTCGAGCATCCCGATCCACGCGCCCGAAAGCGCGTCGAAATACTCGGCGCCGGACGGTTGCTCGCCGAGCTTCTCGGTGAGCACGTCGAGCAGCTGCGCCAAGGGGTGCGCGAACATCGCGTCCTTGGAATCGAAATAGTTGTGGAACGTGCGCACCGACACCCCGGCGCGCTCGGCGATCGCCTCGACCGTTGCGTGGGTGCGGCCGGATTCGATAACGATGTCGAGTCCGGCGTCGACGATCGCCTGGCGGGTACGTTCCTTCTTCGCCTCGCGCAGGCCCTGCGCCGGCGCCTCCGCTTCGTTCCGAGGTGTCATTCCACCCAAGCTACCGGCGCCTCCGGTTCACGGGGCGGGCACGCAATCGCAAAACGGGCCGCACGCTTTTCGCGTGCGGCCCGTTTCAGCAGGCTTTGTGTGCCGGCTACTTCTTGTAGCGGGCGATCGCCTCGTCGATGAGGGTGTTGGCCTTTTCGGCGCCGACCCATTCGCCGGGGTTGACGAACTTGCCCGGCTCGAGGTCCTTGTAGTGCTCGAAGAAGTGCGCAATCGCCTTGAGCTCGAACTCATCCACATCGCCGACGTCCTTGATGGACTCCCAGCGCGGGTCATCGAGAACACACAGCAGCTTGTCGTCGCCGCCGGCCTCGTCGCTCATCGTGTAAACGGCGACAGGGCGCGCCTTGACGATGACTCCCGGCGGCACGGACTCGGGCAGCAGAACCATCGCGTCCAGCGGGTCGCCGTCCTCGCCAAGGGTGTGATCGATGAACCCGTAGTCGACGGGGTAGCCCATCGAGGTGAACAGGTATCGGTCCAGGTAGACCTTGCCGGTCTCGTGGTCGATCTCGTACTTGGTGCGCGAGCCCTTGGGGATCTCGATGGTTACTTCGATTGCCACGTGGTGACTCCTCGGATGCTTTTGAGCGGACGGGAAATGTCCGTTGCGGGCGTTATCGTTGGCCACGGCGGTCGAACTACCGTCGCCGAATCTGCGTTAAGTTTAATCGCAATGCCCTCCCACACGTACTCGGAGTATCCGGCGGGAGCGGCGCAGGGCCGAGGAGCGAGGAGAATAGATGGCGCCGAAGGTGTGGCGAGGTCGATCGATTCTGTGGCGAATCGGTCTTGTGCTCGTCGCCATGGTGCTCGCCATCGCGCTCATCGTTTCCGCCGCTCTGGCGACTAATACCGAGCATCTCACGGCCCCGGATACCGAAATGCCGGAAGTCGGAGCGCCCGAACCGGCGCTCACCGCGCTGCCTGTGGACGCACCGGCGCCCGCGAAGGCCGCGCTCGGCAAGCTCATCGCGCCGCTTGCCGCCGACCCGGTTGTGGGGGATCTCACCGGCGTCGTCATCGATAACGCCACGGGGGAGCAGCTGTGGGCCAAGGACGCCGGGCGTACACGCATCCCCGCGTCGTCGACGAAGCTGCTCACGGCGATGGCCGCATATTCGATCGTTCCCGCGGACAACACACTGCCCACGACTCTCGCGCGCGGCGAGGCCGAGGGCGAACTCGTCGTCATCCCCGGCGGCAACGTCACCACCGCCGCCGCAGAGGAGTCGACGTTCTTTCCGGGCTCGGACTCCCTCGACGACTACGTCGAGCTGGCCGAATCGACGGGGGAGACTTTCACCAAGATCACCGTCGCCCCCGGCCCGTACGAGGGCCCCGAGATGGCGGACGGCTGGAACGAGGCCGATATCCCGGGCGGCTACCTCACCCGGGTGCAGCCGTGGATGCTCGATGCGGGCCGCGTCGACCCGGAGGAGACCGAGTCCCCGCGCGAGGGCCAGCCGATGTACGCCGCCGCGGTCGAGCTCGGCTCGCGGCTCGACGTCCCGGAGAGCGGTGTGAAGCTCTCGGGGGACCCCGTCCCGGTGCAGGAAACGATCGGCGCGATCGACTCCGGGCCGCTGGTCGAACGCACTCGCAACATCCTCGACGACTCGGACAACGTCGGCGCCGACGCGCTGTGCCACGAGGCCGCCATGCATGTCACCGGCATCGATCACGCCGATCCGGTCACCGACGGCGAGGCGGGGTACACCGATGCCGAATCGAGGGTGTCGATCGAGGAGGCGACCGACAACGTCCTGCGCGTCCTCCGCGACAAGGGGATCGACACCTCCGGCACGGAGCTGGCCGACTGCTCGGGGATGAGCCGAGAGAACCGCATCTCCGCCGACGTCCTCGCGCAGGTCCTCCATCTGGCGGCGGGGCCGGAGGCGAACCCGCAGATGCGTGCCCTGCTCGACGGGCTGCCCATCGCCGCAGGCAGCGGCACCCTCCAGGACCGCTTCGGCGAGGGCTCGGGCGCCGAGGACGGCGCCGGCTGGGTCCGCGCGAAGACGGGCACACTCTCGGGCGTGTCCTCACTCGCCGGCATCGTCACCACCTCCGACGGCCGTTCGCTGTCCTTCGCGTTGATGTCCGAGGGCACCAGCCCCGCCGACGCCCGCCCGGGCCTCGACCGCATCGCCTCGCTACTGCGCGAGTGCGGCTGCCGCTAGCGGGGCCGACTTGTCGGGGCCGGACCAATCCGCACCAGCCGCGCAGCACTCCCCGCAGGGCAGCGCGGCGTGGCGCGTCCGTTCCGCCGTTCGCGCATGGCGCCGTGCGGGCTCGGCCCGCGTCCAAGGCGGCGCCGTGTGCGTCGCTCTGTCCGGAGGGGCCGATTCGCTCGCACTCACCGCCGCCGCGGTTGCCGAATTCGACGAGGTCCATGCACTGATCGTCGACCACGGACTCCAAAAGGGCTCGGACGCGGTAGCCCACCGCGCGGCCGAAATCGCCGCCCGGCTCGGCGCAACACCACGCATTCTGACGGCGGAGGTCGGATCCTCAGGCGGACCCGAGGCGGCGGCGCGCGAGGCGCGGTACGCCGCGCTGGCCGGCGCTCGGCAGGGCCTGCCGGTGCTCCTCGCGCACACGCTGTCCGACCAGGCCGAAACCGTTCTCCTCGGTCTCGCACGCGGATCGGGGGCGCGGTCCCTGCGCGCGATGGCCGCGTGGGATGAGCCCTGGGGACGCCCGCTTCTCGCCGTGCCGCGACAAGACACCCGCGCCGCCTGCGCCGAGGTGGACCTGCAGGTGTGGGACGACCCGCACAACCTCGACCCACGCTTTCGTCGCGTGCGGGTCCGCCGCGAGCTCCTTCCGCTCGCCGAAGATGTCCTCGGGCCCGGCGTCGCCGAGGCCCTCGCCCGCACCGCCGCCCAGCTACGCGCCGACGACGACGCGCTCACTGCGATCGCCGCCGCGAACCTTGACCGCGGTCGGCTGCCGGCTGACGAAGGGGAGAGCTCGGCACTCGACGTGGGCACCGTGGAGGCGGCCGAACCCGCGATCGCGGCGCGCGTGCTCAAAGCGTGGATGGCTGAAAACGGCGCCATCGACCTCACTTCCACGCACACCGAAGCTGTCGTCGCTCTCTGTCAGCGGTGGGCGGGGCAGGGGCCTGTGGCGGTGCCGGCGGGTCCCGAATGGCGTGGAGACGCCGGATCCGGGGGCACGGTGCGGCGGCTTTCGGTGTGGCGAGAGGGCAGGGTACTGCGCATCGGGCTGCGGCAGTAGAGTTGTGCTATCCAGGCAGGCGGAGCAACCGGCGGGGAAGGCTTTTAAATACATGGCATTCGACGAGACCAGTGAGAGTGCGGCACCGGCCGCCGTGGAAGGTTTGGCGATCGACCCCACGGGTACAGCCGTGCCGGACGGCAAGTATTCGGAAGAGATCGAGTCGGTGCTCATCGACGAGGCGACGCTGCAGGCGCGCATCGACGAAATGGGTGCGGAGATCGGCGCGCGCTACGCGGATGCCGAGGAGCCGATCATCCTCATCTGCGTGCTCAAGGGCGCAGCGATTTTCCTTTCCGACTTCGCGCGGGCGCTGACGGTCCCCTGCGAAACCGAATTCATGGCGGTGTCCTCGTACGGTGATTCGACGTCGTCGTCCGGCGTGGTGCGGATTCTCAAGGACCTTGACCGCGACATCGCCGATCGCCACGTGGTCATCGTCGAGGACATCATCGACTCGGGGCTGACGTTGTCGTGGCTGCGCAAGAACCTTTCGACCAGGCAACCGAAGTCGCTCGAGGTTGTCACTTTGTTGCGCAAGCCCGAAGCCGTGAAGGTGGAGGCGAAACCGTTGATTGTCGGATTCGACATCCCCAACG
>NZ_DYXM01000118.1 GCF_020742175.1 Dietzia timorensis | reverse complement strand
TAAGCGAGCCGAGGCTAATGTCGGCGAGCGACCCCTCAGACGAGCCTTCGCCGGAGCCGGACTCGAGGGACTCGGTCGGGAGTTCGCCGGAGCCGGACTCGAGGGAGTCGGAGTTCAGCGAGCCTTCGCCGGAGCCGGACTCGAGGGACTCGGTCGGGAGCTCGGAGGAGCCGCCCTCGGGTGCGCTGTCCGAAGATCCTTCGACGATGGAGCCGGTAAGCGAGCCGAGGCTAATGTCGGCGAGCGACCCCTCAGACGAGCCTTCGCCGGAGCCGGACTCGAGGGACTCGGTCGGGAGCTCGGAGGAGCCGCCTTCAAGCGAGCCTTCAGACGATCCGTCACCGATGGAACCGGTGAGCGAGCCGAGGCTAATGTCGGCGAGCGACCCCTCGGACGATCCATCATCGGAGCCGGATTCGAGGGAGCCGGTCAGTTCGCCGAGGGAGCCGCTTTCACCGTCGGAGCCGGATTCGAGGGAGCCGGTCAGTTCGCCAAGGTCCAAGGAGCCTTCGCCGCCGGTGAGCGAACCGAGGTTCAGATCAGCGAGCGAGCCGCCTTCGCCGGTGGAGCCGGATCCGCTGCCGGTCGAGCCAGTGATTTCGCCGGTGCTGCCGCCGCCGAGGGCGATGGCGAGTGCGAGGCCGAGGCCGAGCGCCATCCCGCCGCCGAGCAGGGCCGGATCAACCGGGGGGAGATCGATGGTGGGGAGACCGAGGTCCTGCGGAGAGGGGAGATCGACGCTGCCTTCAGGCATCTGGACGTCGGCGTTGGTAGCGAGCCATGCAGCTGCACCGAGGGAAGCGGTACCGAGGGCGATGGCGAGCGCGAGCTCGACGTTGCCCTCATCGGAGCCGAACCTGGCGCCGGATCCACTGGAGCCCGCGGGTTCACCATCGTCGTCTCCGCTTTCGGAACCGAAGTTGCCGAGCGAGCCGCCGCTGAGCGAACCCTTGTTGTCCTGCTGGTCTCCGTCGTTCTGAGCATTGGCCGGCACGACCATGCCACCGGCGACGAGTGCGCCCGCGGAAACCGCGGCGATAACTGTACGCGAGTTAAGTTTCTTCATAGATCCATCCGATCAACAGATATTTTGCCGGCCTTCGGCAAGCTCCCCTCTCTCGGATCGGGGCACATAAAGGGACCCTACCCGCGTTAAAGATAAGTGCCATACCCTCAGACGCTTAAAAAAGCATAAGACGCGCGGCGCGCGTAACGCGTTGCGAGTCACTGGCGATGTTGCGAATTCGAAGTTGAAGAAATGGCCGATAGCGGCAGGTAGGGGGTGTCACTGCCGTCGCCGGCGAAAGGGGCTTTCGCTGCATGTAAATACCCCGAAATTAGATGCCTGATCGTCATCATAAAGTGATCTAAATCACAGCAAAAGGGGGTAACAGTGCTCACTAAAGTAGGGCGTTTTGGGGCGTGGGATCGCCAACGTCGAGCAGTGAATCAGCGTGCGCCGAAACTCTTACGCGCCTTCACCGTTTTCGGATCAACAGGAATATGACCAGGGCGGAAACGAGGCCGAAAATGACTGCGGCGATCGGTGGAGCGCCCGCCAGGTGGCTAGCCCACGTGCCGACAAAGGCGCCGACAATGACGGCGAGAGTCTTGCTGGATGTCCAGATCACAGTGTTCACTCCTGGGTGTTGTGAGTCGTCCGGTCGAAGCTTGTGTGAAGGTTCTCGGTTGATGGAATAAGTGTGCTGGCCATGCAGCGAAAAAGGTAGGACGTTGACCATCCTTCCGCTTGTGTGCCCGGTCGTTGCGCTGCTGAGTGATCAAGTGGAAACGTCGTCTATCAAAAACTTTTGATGTTGACGCCCGGCTTTTTGGGTATCGCTTAATTAGGCGGAAAAACGAAGTCTCACTTCCCCTATTGCTAGAACGAGTTCGTTCCTCATCCTCGCCTCGACGCTCTACATCTAGTGGAGTCAATGGGAAGAAAAGTGGCCGAAACTACGTCTTGTTGTCACATCATTCTCTCGTATCTATTACAGAAGGGTCACGATCTCCGTAGGAATTCGTATTCACCCCGACGTCCGGTTTAGCGTTGGATCCATGTTCGAAACGCCGCCGGATGAACGTGCGCGGCGCTCCGGGGGGAGATGGCTCACCGCATCCCTAGTCTTGGTGCTGGGACTACTGCTTGTGGCGGTGGTCGGGCTGTCCACCGGAGGCGCCCAGCAAGGACTTGTCGTATTTATCGGCATCCTCGCCGTACTTGGCGTATCTGCATGGCTTTCGCCGCTACGACCGGGCAAGCACACGGAGATCGGGGATACCGCCTTGACGCGCCCCGAGGTCGTCGTGCTGTGGCGCCCCGGTTGTGCATACTCCGCTCGCCTCAAGCGTGATGCTGCCCGTCAAGGCGTACGAGTCAAGTGGGTAAATATCTGGCGTGACCCCGAGGCTGCCGCAATCTGCCGGCGCCTCAATGGCGGGAGCGAAGAAACCCCGACGGTGGTCGTTGTCGATCGGGATATGCCGCAGCCCACCGTCATCCCGGCAACGGTCTCCGGAGTGTCCGCCGCGAACAAGGAGTTGGCCGATCACCGGTCGATCGCGTCGCCCACCACCAGGCCCCGCCGCGTGGCCTAATCGTCAGAGCGCCGGTACGCAGACGAAACCACCGTCACGCATAGAGACAAAACAAAGCCGCTATGGTTCGGAAGATTCGAACTCATAGCGGCTTCGCTGATTTATCCGCGCCAGCGGGTGCGGTCGGCATCCCACCGAGGCCCTTGAGCGAAGGACCCCGGAGGGGCGCGACGAAATCTAGTGGCGCGCCTGCTCCTGCCACACATCGCGACGAAGCTCGGCGGCCTCGCGCACCATCTTGGTCTCCTTCTCATGGAGCTTGATGACGCCCGACTCGTCGGACAGCGGCAACTGGATGTTGTTCTCGGCCTCGATCCCGGCGAGCAGCTGACGCGAGCGGGAGATCTCGGAGTCGAGCTCGGCGCCGAACAGCAGCGCGAGGTTCGCGATCCACAGCATCAACAGGAACATGATGATGCCGGCGAGGGAGCCGTAGGTCTGGTTGTAGTTACCGAAGTTCGACAGGTAGAAGCCGAAGCCCAAGATCGCGATGCCGAGCACGACGAGCGCCGTGATGCCGCCGAGGGAGAGGATCTGGAACTTCGCGCGCTGCACGTTGGGGGTGAGCTGGTACAGGATCGCCAGGACGAAGACGAAGATCACCAGCAGAGCCGGGTACTTGACCCAGTTCCATACCGTCAGCGCTTCCTCACCGAGACCGATCTGGTCGAAGATCGTCTCGGCGACACCGCCCGACAGCGCGAGCATGAGCGCTGCCGCCGCGACGAGGACGAGCATGAGTGCGGTGATGGCGAAAAGGATCGGGCGGAGCTTCCACACCGGCCGCCCCTCGCGGACCTGATAGATCTGGTTGAGCACGCGGCTGAAGGCGCCGACGTAGCCCGATGCCGACCACAGCGAACCGGCGAGACCGATGATCAGGGCGAGTCCGGCGGCGGGCGTGTTGACCAGCTGCGCGATCGGATCCTCGATGAAGGCCATGGTCTCCGCGGGGACCGATTCCTCCATCATCGACATGATCGTGTCGATGGTCTCCTGCCCCTGCCCGAATACGCCGAGCAGCGACACCAGCGCGATGAGCGCGGGGAACATCGCCAGGACCGCGTAGTAGGTGAGCGCGGCGGCGAAGTCCGTGCAACCGTCCGAGCCGAACTTCGCCAGCGCCCGCTTGTAGGCCATGAGGGTGCCGCGGCGGCGGAGTTCCTTACTGACGAGCTTCCGCTTGGGCAGGGTTTCCTTGAGGTACTCGATGGATGGGCGCGAGAGGGTTTCGTCCTCGAAGGGCGCCTCGGAGTTGTTCACGCGGTCTCACTCGCTTTCCTATATATACGTACCGGCCCGAAACCCTCGATGCTCGGCGAACATAGCGAGCACACAGGCTTGTGAGCATTGGTTTTATTATCTGCTCACTAGCTTCTCAGAACTTGCACCAAATGTGGTGGAAGATTGCGCATTACACGTATGACGTCGGGCGCCAGAACACGCGCAGCCGCCGCGATTTGCGGTGTGCGCCGTGGCGGCGGCGGAGAGCGCACGCTGTACCCCGGCGGGCGCGCGCCGCGCAGGTTCGGGGGAAATAATCGCACCGCAAACATGCCCGGAGGGAGCGAAAGAGAGCGCCCCCAGGGCTACCCCCGGCACGTCCGACGTCATACCGAAAAATGGGCGCTCTCGGTGCGAAATATCACATTCTGGGACAAAATCCGCACCTAGCGGGATTTTCCCGACGCTTGACGTTAGGAAGATCGACGTTTTTCCGCATATCCTTTTTTAAGTTGAGGGACGAGAAAGTCCCCCTTCCCGGCTGCTCGGCGCCCTGATCGGTCGGAATTCGTCGACTAGCAAAGGCGTGTGAGATGACTACACCTCCAAGCCGACAAGGCCTTTACCGTCCGGAATACGAACACGACTCGTGTGGTGTCGCATTCGTCGTGGATATGCACGGACGGAAGTCCCGCGACATCGTCGATAAGGCCATCAAGGCACTGATCAATCTCGAGCACCGCGGCGCGGTTGGCGCCGAGGCGAATACGGGCGACGGCACGGGCATCCTCGTGCAGGTGCCCGACCGCTTCCTCCGCGAGGTCGTCGAGTTCGATCTCCCCAAGGCCGGGCAGTACGCGACCGGCCTGTGCTTCCTGCCGCAGTCGCGCATGCTCACCATGGACTCGATGCGCATGGTCGAGCGGATCGCCGCGGAGCAGGGCGTGACGGTAATCGGATGGCGCGAGGTGCCATTCGACGACTCCGGGCTCGGCGCCATCTCGCGCGATGCGATGCCGACGATCATGCAAATCTTCGTCAAGGCCGCCGGCGAGGACGGCGCCTTGCTGTCCGACGTCGCGCTGGAGCGTAAGTGTTTCGTCGTGCGCAAGCGCTGCGAGCACGAGCTCGGCTCGCAAGGCGCGGGCCAGGGCGAGATCGGCTCGGAGACCGTGTACTTCCCGTCGCTGAGCCCCCGCACCATGGTGTACAAGGGCATGCTCACCGAGAAGCAGCTCCCCGAGTTCTACCTGGACCTCCAGGACGAGCGCTTCGAATCCGCGCTCGGCATCGTCCACTCGCGCTTCTCGACGAACACGTTCCCCGCGTGGCCGCTGGCGCACCCGTTCCGCTATGTCGCGCACAACGGCGAGATCAACACCGCGCGCGGTAACGAGAACTGGATGCGCGCCCGCGAGGCGCTCATGGAGTCGGCGGAGATCGCGGACCTGAACCAGGCGCTGCCGATCTGCACGCCGGGCGGATCCGATACCGCGCGCTTCGACGAGGCTCTCGAGCTGCTCACGCTCAGTGGGCGCGAGCTCCCGCACGCCGTGCTCATGATGATCCCCGAGGCCTGGGAGCGCCACGACAAGATGGACCCCGCCAAGCGGGCGTTCTACGAGTACCACGCCTCGATGATGGAGGCCTGGGACGGACCGGCTTCGGTGACCTTCACCGATGGCACGGTCATCGGTGCCACCCTCGACCGCAACGGCCTGCGCCCCTCGCGCGTGTGGGTTACCGACGACGGGCTCGTCGTCATGGCGTCCGAGGTCGGCGTTCTCGACATTCCCGACCACAAGATCGTCAAGCGCACCCGCATGCGCCCGGGCCGCATGTTCCTCGTCGACACCTCGAAGGGCCGGATCCTCTCCGACGAGGAGATCAAGGACCGCCTCGCCGCCGAGCACCCGTACGCCGACTGGCTCGCTGAGGGGCAGTACCGGCTCGAGGATCTGCCGGGCGAGAAGAAGGAGTTCATGCCGCACGACCGGGTCGTGTTGCGCCAGCGTGTGTTCGGGTACACGCAGGAAGAGCTCCGTGTCCTCGTGCAGCCGATGGCCGTCAATGGCGCCGAGGCGCTCGGCTCCATGGGCACCGATACGCCGATCGCAGTGCTGTCCCAGCGCCCGCGCGCGCTGTTCGACTATTTCGCCCAGCGCTTCGCGCAGGTCACCAACCCGCCGCTCGACGCCATCCGCGAGGAGATGGTGACCAGCCACCAGGCGCTCCTCGGCGCCGAGGAGGACCTGCTCAACGTCGGCCCGAATTCGTGCCGCAAGCTCGTCGTCGACAACCCGATCCTGTCGAATTCGGACCTCGAGACGATCGTCCACGCCAACGACGAGGGCAATTTCCCGCAGTACAAGACGGCTATCGTGTCCGGCCTGTACAACGTGGCCCACGGCGGCCGTGGCATGCGCATCGCCATCGAGCGCATCCGCAAGGAGGTGAGCCGGCAGATCGAGGACGGCGCGACGATCATCGTGCTGTCGGACCGCGAGTCGGACGAGCGCAACGCGCCGATCCCCTCGCTGCTGCTGACCTCCGCGGTGCACCACCACCTCGTACGCGAGAAGTCCCGCACCCGCGTCGGCCTCATCGTCGAGTCCGGCGATGCCCGAGAGGTGCACCACTTCGCGGCGCTGTTCGGCTACGGCGCGAACGCGATCAACCCGTACATGGTGTTCGAATCCATCGACGAGCTCGTCAAGAGCGGCGACATTCTCGAGGTCGGCACCGAAAAGGGCATCGAGAACTACCGCAAGGCCGCCGCCAAGGGCGTCACCAAGATCATGTCCAAGATGGGCATCTCCACGCTCGCGTCGTACACGGGTGCGCAGCTCTTCGACGTCACGGGACTGTCGCAGGACACCTGCGACGAGTACTTCACCGGCACCATCAGCCCGCTGCAGGGCGTCGGACTCGACGAGATCGCCGAGGACGTCGCCCGCCGCCACCGCTTCGCGTTCCTGTCGCGCCCTGAGGAGGCCGCGCACCGCGAGCTCGAGATCGGCGGCGAGTACCAGTGGCGCCGCGAGGGCGAATACCACCTGTTCAATCCGGACACGGTGTTCAAGCTCCAGCACTCGACGCGCTCCGGGAAGTACGACATCTTCAAGGAGTACACGAAGCTCATCGATGATCAGTCCGAGCGGCTTGCCACTCTGCGCGGCCTGTTCAAGCTGCAGAGCGACCGCCCGTCGATCTCCATCGACGAGGTCGAGCCGGTCTCCGAGATCGTCAAGCGTTTCTCCACCGGCGCGATGTCGTACGGTTCGATCTCCGCTGAGGCGCACGAGACCCTCGCGATCGCGATGAACCGGCTCCACGGCCGCTCGAACTCCGGCGAGGGCGGCGAGGATCCGGACCGCTTCACCCCGGATGCCGACGGCTCCTGGCGCCGCTCGGCGATCAAGCAGGTCGCCTCGGGACGTTTCGGTGTCACGTCGAACTACCTCGCCAACTGCACCGACATCCAGATCAAGATGGCACAGGGCGCGAAACCGGGCGAGGGCGGTCAGCTCCCGCCGAACAAGGTGTACCCCTGGGTCGCCGAGGTGCGCGGCTCGACGCCGGGCGTCGGCCTCATCTCGCCGCCCCCGCACCACGACATCTATTCGATCGAGGACCTCGCGCAGCTCATCTACGACCTGAAGAACGCGAACCCGCAGGCCCGCGTCCACGTCAAGCTCGTCGCCGAGCAGGGCGTCGGCACGGTCGCGGCCGGCGTGTCCAAGGCGCACGCGGACGTCGTGCTCATCTCCGGGCACGACGGCGGTACGGGCGCCTCGCCGCTCAACTCGCTCAAGCACGCCGGCGGTCCCTGGGAGATCGGCCTCGCCGAGACCCAGCAGACCCTGCTCCTCAACGGTCTGCGCGACCGCATCGTCGTGCAAGTCGACGGCCAGCTCAAGACCGGCCGTGACGTCGTTATCGCGGCGCTTCTCGGCGGCGAGGAGTTCGGTTTCGCCACGGCCCCGCTGGTCGTGTCCGGCTGCATCATGATGCGCGTGTGCCACCTCGACACATGCCCGGTCGGCGTCGCGACGCAGAACCCCGCCCTGCGCGAGCGGTTCACCGGCAAGGCCGAGTACGTGGTCAACTTCATGGAGTTCATCGCCGAGGAGGTGCGCGAGTACCTCGCCGAGCTGGGCTTCCGCTCGCTCGAAGAGGCCATCGGCCACTCCGAGTGCCTCGACCTCGAGCGCGCCATGAAGCACCATCAGCGCGCCGCGAAGCTCGACCTGTCGCCGATCTTCGAGCAGGTCGACTCGCCGTTCATGCACCAGGATCTGCGCAACACCAAGGCCCAGAACCACAAGCTGGACCAGGCGCTCGACAACACGCTCATCGCCGACACCAAGGACGTCGTCACCTCCGGGACGGGGACGGTCGCCCTCGAGTACCCGATCGTCAACGTCAACCGTTCCGTCGGCACGATGCTCAGCCACGAGATCTCCAAGCTCCACGGCGCGGCCGGGCTCGCCCCGGGCAGCATCGACCTGACGTTCTCCGGTTCCGCCGGAAACTCCTTCGGAGCATTTATGACGGCGGGCATCACCGCTCGCGTGTACGGCGATGCCAACGACTACGTCGGCAA
>NZ_DYXM01000117.1 GCF_020742175.1 Dietzia timorensis | reverse complement strand
GGAACTCGCGCGCGGGGACTGGATCGTCGCGCTGGGCCTGCCGTCCGACGTCATTAGTGAAAAAGCGGGCGATCTCTGGGCGCAGGTAATGCGCCGACAAGAGGCGCCACTGAGCCTGTTCTCGACCTATCCGGCCGATCCGAGTCTCAATTAATGGGAACGTAAGTTCATCCATTGGGATAGTGACGAGTACGCTCGGGCCCATGGATGACGCCGGAGACCCTCGCACGCAGGCCCCCGAGGCGCGCCCCGGCCGCGACGTCACGGCGTGGCATTGGGCAGTACTGGCGATTTCGACACTCGCCGCGAGCGCGACGAGTGCATTCGTCGTGGGCGTCGCGTTTCTCATTCCCCACCTGCACGCCGCCGGAGTCTCGCTCACCGCGGCCGGGGTGCTCGTCGCGATGCCCAACGTCGGCGTCGCCTGCGCCCTCGTGGCCTGGGGATCTCTTGTCGACGCGAAGGGCGAACGCCTCGCGCTCACCGCCGGTGCGGCGCTCAGCGCGCTGGCCATCGGCGCCTCGATATGGATCGCGGCGGCCGGCGGCACGGGAACGGCGGATCTGGTGTGGCTCGGCGTGTTGTTCACCCTCGGTGGCGCGACGTCGGCTGCGGCGAATTCGGCGTCCGGGCGTGTCGTCGTCGGCTGGTTCCCTCCGCGACGGCGCGGGCTCGCGATGGGCATCCGCCAGATGTCCCAACCCGCCGGCGTCGCGGTGGCTGCGATGACGATGCCATGGCTCGCCGGAGAGTACGGGCTGTCCGCAGCGCTCGGCGTGCCGATGGCGTTGGCCGCCGCGTCGGCGGTACTCAGTGCGCTGGTGGTCAAGGATCCGCCGCGGCCCGATAAGTCGTCGAGCAGCGCAGCCCTGCTGGGCACCTCGCCCTACCGGGTGCCGTACCTGTGGCGCATCCACGGAACCAGTGTGTTGCTGGTGCTCCCCCAGACTCTCATGCAGTCGTGGCTGCTCGTGTGGCTCGTTGTCGGCGAGGGCTGGAACGCCGTGGCCGCCGGCACGGTCGTCACGGTCACGCAGGTACTCGGCGGCATCGGGCGAATCGTCGTCGGAGGCGCCTCCGACCGGATCCCCCACCGCAACTGGCTGCTGCGTTGGGTGGCGATGTCTGCGGCGGTCGCGTTCGGCGCGCTCACCGTGGCCGAGGCCGTCGGGGTGCCGAACTCTGTCGCCATCGCGGTGGCTGTGATCGCCTCGGTGATCGCCGTCGCCGATAACGGCCTCGCCTTCACCTCCGTCGCAGAATTCGCCGGCCCATTCTGGTCCGGGCGGGCCCTGGGCGTGCAGAACACGATGCAGTTCCTCGCGGTCTCGGCCGCCACTCCCCTGTTCGCGGCGGTTATTTCCGGGCACGGATTTGTCTGGGCGTTCGCGCTCGCTACGCTCGCAGGCATAGCTGCGATTCCGCTGGTGCCGCGGCGCGACGAGTTTCGCGACGAACCGGTCGAATCACTCGGGGCCGACAGAAAGTAGCGGGGCCCGAGCTAGTAGCGAGCCCGAACCTCTACAAAAGGAGAGTCGACGTTGTCGGACGACGCTGCGCAATCCGAATCAGCGCAACCCGAATCGACGCGCGCGGAGATCCGCAAGGGCATTGCCGACGCGCTCCCGGTCGCGGTCGGCATGCTTCCGCTCGGCCTCGCATTCGGTGTGCTCATGGTGCAGTCCGGATTCGACTGGTGGTGGACACCGGCATTCTCGATCCTCATCTACGCCGGCTCGATGGAGTTCCTCGCGATCGGCCTGTTCCTCGCGGCCACGCCGATCGCGAGCCTCGGCGCCGCGAGCCTGCTCGTCAACTTCCGCCACATCTTCTACGGGCTGTCCTTCCCTCTCCATCTCGTCCGAAACCCCCTGGCCAAGGCGTATTCGGTCTATGCGCTGACGGATGAGACCTACGCGATCGTCTCGACGAAACCGCGAGGCTCGGTCTCGGGCACCCGTGCGGTTACGGTCGCGGTGTGTTGTCAGCTGTTCTGGGTGCTCCCCGGGATCATCGGCGCGCTCGCCGGCGGATTCATCCCCGAGTCGATCCAAGGCTTCGAGTTCGCCCTCACCGCGTTGTTCACGGTCCTCGCAATCGACGCGATCCGTGCGAACGCCGCGTGGTGGCCGCCGGCGACCGCAGCCGCCTGTGGCCTGGCCGCGCTCCTCATCGCCCCCGAGCAGATGCTCGTCATCGGTCTCGCGGCCTATGTCGTCGTGCTCGTCGTGGTCTTCGCGGTGCGTTATCGCTCGGGACCGATGCTCACCTCGGGCGGCCGCCACGATTCACCTATGACGGCGGAGGAGGAATAGCGCAATGCCCGAACAAATCTCCGCCGGCTATGTGATCGCGGGCCTCGCCGTCATGGGCGTGATTACCGTCCTGCTGCGGCTGGCGCCTTTCGTCGCGCTGTCGCGGCTACAAGACTCGCGCTTGGTGCAGTTCCTCGGCATCTTCATGCCCGCCGGGGTGATGGTCGTGCTCGTCATGTACACGCTGCGCGACACCACGACCGCGATGGCGACGTGGGTGCCCGCGGTCGCGGGAATGGCGGTGGTCATCGGTCTCCACCTGTGGCGTCGCTCGAGCGTGCTCAGTATTTTCGCAGGCACAGCGGTGTATGTGGTGCTCGCCTCGCTCCTCGCCTGACGACGGACATTGATGCTGGACATCGAAAAAATAGCTTGTTGTTGGGCAGCTCGCTCCGTGACGAAGTACCAGCCAGCAGACTGGGAGTATGAGTAAACGAACCCAGGACACCGCAGGGGCGTGGAAAGGCGAGCACGTCGTAGTTGTCGGCGCCGAAGGCGGTATCGGGGCCGAAATCGCGCATCAATTGGTTGACGTGGGTGCGGAAGTTTCCGGGCTCGATCTGAAAACAGGCTTTGACGCTACGGATGCGGAATGCTGTCTCGATTGGTGTCAACAGCAAAGACGCATCGACGCGGTCTTTTATGCCGCAGGCATTGCGTCATCGGGATTGCTTACCGATGACGGCAGTAGCGAAGACATGCAAGCCGTGTATTCGACGAACGTGGTTGGGGCAGTGAATATGGCACGGGCAGCGGCTACGTCGCTACGCGAATCGCGAGGCCGCTTTGTCACTTTGAATTCGGCGTTTTCTCTCGTTACGGCCGAAGGTTTCGGTTCTTACTCCGCATCGAAGGCGGCGTTGGGCATCGTTGTGAATGCGTTGCGTCCGGAGCTCTCTCCGGCGACAGTGACCGACTGCCTCGTTGGCGGTGTGCGGACGAACATTTTCGCCAGTGCGGCCGAGCGATCTGGAACGGCCGCGAGCTATGAGGTCAATCGCCGGTTTTTGAGTCGAACTGCCCGACTCGAACCGTCGGCCGCCGCGGCGTCGGTCCTCGACGCGGCATGGAAGCGAAAGAAGCGCTCGGCGATTGGGGCAGATGCATGGCTCATTGGGCAGATTTCGCACCTTGCACCTGCAACAACTCAGAGAATTGTCGCGCGAAAGATTGGTGGCTACCCAGCCGAGGCGACCGACTGAAAGTTACGTCGTGATCCGTCCGCTAGGCCATGATCCGGTCGAGGAATCTCGACGAATCCGGAATCGACGCCATCACAGTCGAGCTGTGGTCGTCGGTCGGGTAAACGTGCAGTTCCGGCGGCTGCGCGTTGAGCGCCATCTGTGCGGCGAGTGACAGCGCGAACGGCGCCGGCACGTCGATGTCGAGGAGCCCCTGGCCGAGGAAAACCGGGCGGTCGTAGCCGTGGTCCGGCGTGCCCATGAAGTCTCGCAGGATGCCGTAGAAGTTGGGGATGTCTCGCATCGGCCGTGTGAGCAGACGCGCGACCTGCGTATCCCCCACCGTCTCTTGCAGCTCGCCGTAACACTGGACCTCGGCGGCATCGAGGAGGCCGATGCCCTCGGGCGTGAGGAACGAGTCGATATCGAGCTCCGGGTAGGCATCGCGCAGCGCCGTCAGGATATAGACGGAGTAGACGTTGAGACCACGCGGAATGGCGATCGGCGGGAAGTCCGGGGCGGCCCACTGGAAGATGGCCTCGATGTTCGCCGGGGTGCCCGTGGCGACGACGCCGCGGTAGTCGAGGTCGTAGGGGGCGTCGAGGCCGTCGGCGCGTGCGGCGGCATTCATCGCGGCGCCCGCGCCCTGGGATTGGCCGACGATCGAATACCTCGAGGACAGCGGGAGGCCGGCGTCGCGCGCCGCGGCGACCGAGTCGACGATGTTGTGCGCGGCGACCTCGCCGTTGAGGTAGCTGAGCAGGCCTGGCGTGCCGAGCCCCGCGTAGTCGGAGGCCACCACGGCGAAGCCCTGGTCGAGCATGTGGTTGAGGTACTCGGCGTCGCGGTCGCTGCGCGGAAGTGTTGACGGCGCGCATTGGTCGCCGAGCCCGGTGGTGCCGTGTGCCCATGCGACGACGGGCCAGCCGCCCTCGGGTGCCTCGCCGCGGGGAAGGAACGTGGCCGTCGAACTCAGCGTTGGCTCGCCATTCTTGTCGACGGTGCCGTAGTAGGAACGGTGCGCCTCGCCGGCCGAGGCGAGGGAGATCGACGGATCGAGCGGAACGACCGGACCGGACTCGCCCTTGGCGAGCGTGACGCCCTCAAGGGCGCGGGTGTCGAGCCCCGACCACACGGGCTCGAGTTCCTGTGCGGTCGCGGGGGCGGCGAGGC
>NZ_DYXM01000116.1 GCF_020742175.1 Dietzia timorensis | reverse complement strand
CGGGCCGTTCGAGGTCGCCCGGTCCCGCGGGCAAACCCATCTTCGCGATGACGGCGGACGTCCGCTCCGCCACGTCCCACTCGTCGCCGAGCGCGGCGAAATCGGCCTCGTCCACCGATCCCGCCTCGATCCGCGCCAGCGCCGCAAGCCGAGAGCGCACGCCCAGCAAATCCGCCATGCGTGGCGCCATGAACTGGGCGCCGCCCACCCCGCGCGCCGAAATAAGCAGGTCTTGGGGGACATAGGCGAGCACGCCGTCAACAAGCACCGTCCCGGAACCGGGGGCGAGTTCGCCCGCCACGAGGCGCAGCAGGGTGGTCTTGCCGGCGCCGTTGCGCCCCACGAGAGAGGAAAGTCCGGGGCCGAGAGTCAGGCTCAGGCCATCGAAAACCGAAGTGCGGTCGGGGTGTTCGTAGGAGACGTCGATACAGGAAATAGAGGGCATGGCTCGCTCCAGGGTGAAGAGAAGGGTCGCCGCGAACGGGCGAAGGACTCATCACCTAGCCATGCACTGTGTATCGAACTCCTCGGGCAGACCGAACGCCGTTGCCCCTCGGCCCGCGCAGCTAAGCGCGCCCCGAAGTGCCCGGCGAATGACGTTCGGAACGATAGAACAATTCGTGCTACGCCGTCAAGGCTTCGCCACTAGCCTGGCGACATGACCAGCTCAATCACACGCCTCGCAGGCAAAGCGGCCGTCGTCACCGGCGCGGGACAGGGCGTCGGCCGGGGCATAGCCCTGGCTCTCGCCGAATCCGGAGCCGATATTCTGCTCGTCGGTCGCACCGCACGAAAGCTCGACAGTGTCGCGGACCAGGTCCGCGCCGAGGGCGGCGAGGCCGCCACGCTCGAAATCGACATCACCGCAGGCGACGCCGCGCAGCGGATCGTCGAGGCCGCCACCAACCTCCTCGGCGGCGTGGACATACTCGTCAACAACGCCAATCTGGCGATCCCGGCGCCGCTCGAGGCGTATTCCGACGAGGATTTTCTCTCCGCGTTCAACGCCGGCCCCCGCGCCACGCTCTCCCTCATGAAGGCGGCTCGTCCGCATATGGCTGCCCGCGGCGGCGGGACGATCATCAACCTCGCGTCCTCTGCTGCGGTGCGCTGGGACGCGGCGAACTACGGCGTCTACGCCGCGGTGAAGGAAGCGATCCGGGCACTCACCAGAGCGGCCGCACACGAGTGGGCGGAGGAGGCAATCCGGGCGCTCAACGTCGCCCCACACGCGCACTCCCCGGGGCTCGACTGGTGGGTGGACAACCACCCGGAGGAGGCGGAGGAGTTCATCGCCTCGATTCCCGCCGGGCGGATCGGCGACCCGCGAATCGACGTCGGGCGTCCGGTGGCGTGGCTGTGCTCGGCCGAGGCGGGTTACCTCACCGGAGCCACCATCCCGTTGGACGGCGGCCAATCCCGCTGGGGGTGACTGACAGCGACCTACATGTAGGCGCTCGGCGGCAGCCCCGCCGCGCCGCCAGTGGGCAGCAGCTTCTCCAACCGGTTGAGCAGCAGATGCGACTGCACCGCGGTCCACACGTTATTGAGCAGGAAGTAGATGCCGATCGCGAGCGGGAAGTTGAACATGAACGCGCCGACCAGCGGGAAGATCGGGAACACGTACATCATGATCTTCATCGACTGGCCCATCGAATCCTGCAGGACCTGCGCGAAGTCCGGCACCTCGGGTTCGTCCTTCTTCGCCGCCTCCTTCTTGGCGGACTCCTTCTTCGCCTCGTCGGCGGCATCGGAGTTCCCATCGATCGCGACGACCTCGCCGTCGACCACGGGCCCGCCAGCGCGCTCGGCCTCCTCGATGAGCTTCTCTTCTTCCTTCGCCTGCTCCCGCGCGCGCTCCTGGCGCTTCATCGAATTGCGCATATTGATCCACGTCGCGATGCCCGCGAGCAGGAACAGCGTCACGCACATGATCAGCACCGTCGACGTAGACGTGCCCTGCGCGAGCGATTCGAGCTGCTCGCGCGGCATCCGGATATACGCGGCCAGAGGCACACCGAAGAACTGCGCCGAGAGGAACTGCGAGACCTGCTCCGGACCGAACGCACCGTTCGACTGCGCGGCGGCCTCCTGGATCGACATTCCGCGCGGGGTAAACCCGATCAGCGTGTGGTAGAGCCCGAGGAACACCGGGATCTGCACGAGCATCGGCAGGCAGCCCGACAGCGGGTTGACCTGCGCATCGTTGTAAACGCGCTGCATCTCCTCGGCCTGCTTCGGCCGGTCGTCCTTGTACTCCTTCTGGATGCGCTTGATCTCCGGCGTCAGCGTCGCCATCTTGCGCATCGAGTACATCTGCACCCACATGGGTCGCAGCAGGATCAGGCGCACCGTGACGACGAGCAGCAGGATCGACCCGACCCACGCGATCCCCGAGTCGCCCGGCACGACCAGCGACAGCAGCCAGTGCCAGAACTTCATCAACAACGAGACCGGGTAGGCCAGAGCGTCTAACATGTACCGTCCTTAAATGCCTTCGCGTGCATCACACAAGTGTGTCAGGATTCGCCGGAAAGTGTGCAGCCGACCCACACCGGCTCCGGGTGCAGCGTCACGCCGAACGCGTCCTCGACGCCCGCGCGCACCTCGCGGGCCAGCGCGATCAGGTCCTTCGTCCGCGCGCTCCCCCGGTTCGTCAGCGCGAGCGTGTGCTTCGTCGACAGCCGCATCGGCGCCGCCTCGCCCGGGTACCCCTTGGCAAAACCGGCCCGCTCGATCAGCCACCCCGCCGATAGCTTCACGCCAGAACCAGAACCCCCGCCCATGACGTCGAACGCCGGCATTTTCTCCGCCGCCTCGTCGCCGAGCGCCTTCGCCACCTTCGCGCGCACCGCGCCGAACTCGGCCGCCGGCACCACGGGGTTCGTGAAGAACGAGCCGGCGCTCCACGTGTCGTGGTCCTCGGCGTCGAGCACCATCCCCTTGCCGCCGCGAAGCTCGAGGACGACCTCGCGCGCCTTCGCAGCGGGCACGCGCTCGCCCTGCTCCGCGCCCAGCCGCGCGGCAAGCTCCCGGTAAGCGATCGGCTCGCTGAGCCCATCGGGGCGCAACGTGAACTCGACCTCGAGCACCACGCCAGAATCGTTGCCCTTGAGCTTCGACGTCCGGTACGCGAGCCCCAGCTCGGAAGGTTCCAGCCACGCGTCCTCCCCGCTCACGCGGTCCAGCACGCGCACGCGCCGCAGCACCTGCGCGACCTCGACCCCGTACGCGCCGACGTTCTGCACCGGCGTCGCGCCCACCGACCCCGGGATCCCGGACAGGCACTCGAGTCCGCCCATCCCAGCCTCGACGGTCCGCGCCACGAGCTCGTCCCATGTCACGCCGGCCTCCGCGCGCACCACCCCGCCTGGCGAGATATCGATCGCCGCGCAGCGGACGGCCACGACGACGAACCCGAGCCCGCCGTCATCCCCCGGTTCCCCCACCGAACCATCGGCGACCACGAGGTTCGAGCCGCCGCCGAGCACGAGAACCGGCACTCCGGCCGCGTCGAGCGCGCGCACGCACTCCACAACTGCCTCGGTCGTCTCGGCGCGCAGGTACGCGCGCGGGGTTCCGCCGAGGCGCAACGTCGTATGCGCGCTGAGCGGCTCATTCGCGAGCAGCCGCACGTCCTCGCGCGCGGCGAGCTCTGCAAGAATCTGGGTGCCGGAACCGGTAGTCACCCCCACAACGGTAATGCCTGCGCCCGCCGGGAGCAGATCACACCCGACGCAACGCGCGAGGGCCGCCGTCGCGTTAAGGTTTTTCCATGGCTACCCCATTCGAGTTTTCCGCATCCACCCCCGCCACCATCGATGAACTGTGGCAGTGCTACCAGGACGCCGCGTTCTGGGAGATGCGCATGTCCGCCGCCGGTTCCGAGCACGACAAGCTCACGTCCTTCGAGGCCACGGACTCCGGCGTCGAGATCGAGTTCCAGCAGGTAGTCGACAGCACCCACATCCCGTCGTTCGTGTCCAAGATCCACACGGGCGACCTACCGATCTCGCGCAAGGCCACCTACAACGCGCCCGAGGGCGACACCATCAACGCCGTCTCCAGCGGCGAGGCCCTGGGCAGCATCCTGCGCGTCTCCGGCACACTGACCTCGACGCGCGAGGGGAACGTCACCATCGAGACGGTCAAGGGCACGGCCAGTGCGTCCGTTCCTCTCATCGGCAAGAAGATCGAGAAGATGGTCATCGAATTCCTCGCCGAGGCGCACCAGCGCGAATTCGACACCGTGCAGACCTACCTGAACAGCTAGAACGAGAAATCCTCAGGGTTTTACAGGGATTTATGGGATCCGGCTGCCCAACTTTCAGCTCTCATCCGGAACAATGGGTGCAATGAGCAACGCGTACCCACAACGGCGCCGCCGCGGAGCGGGCCTCCTCATCGGCAGCCTCGTCGTCATCGTTCTCCTGGTCGTCGCGGTCGTCGCGGCCGAGTTCTTCCTGCGTAACCGCATCGAGACGGATATCGCCGATTCCGCGACCTCCAGCATCGGCGCGCCGACCGATGCCAGCCTCAACGGTCTGGCGATTGTGACGGCGATCAAGCGCACCGCGGACGGCGTCACGCTCACCTCGGATGGGGGAACAACGGACACGGGCGACCCTGCGCCCGCGATCGATATCCAGCTCGACGACGTCAACACCGGCGACGACGGCAGCTCCACCGCGAAGTCGCTCAGCGGCACCGCGACCCTCAGCTCCGAGGCGATGCTCGCCGTCGCCACCGAATCCCAGGGCGACGATCTGCTCAGCCAGCTCGCGTCGGTGAAGGCGATCAATCCGAACCCCGAGGCCGGCGCGCTCGACGTCGAGATCGGCGATTTCGCCACCGCGCAGCTCATCCCCGAGGTCTCGGACGGCTCGCTCTCGCTCAAGCCGCAGAACGCCGAGGTCATGGGCATGGAGCTGCCGGAGAACCTCCTTGGCGGCACGATCTCCCTCGTGCAGGAAACCGTCGACCGCCTCCCCGAGGGCGTCACGGTGTCCGGGGCGAAGGTCACCGACGAAGGTCTCGTCATCGAGCTGCAGGGCGAAAACGTCAAGCTCGGATAGTTACCCCAGCTCGGCCAGCATCTGCGCCGAGCGGCTCGTACCGATGAGCGTCGCGCCCGCCTCGAGCATCTCCACGGCCTGCGCGGCCGTGGAGATGCCGCCCGAGGCCTTCACGAGCACCGAGCCCAACGGGTCCACCGCCCGCGCCATCACGCGCACGGCGTGCGCGCTCGCGCCGCCCGCCGGGTGGAATCCCGTCGACGTCTTCACCACGTTCGCCCCGCCTTTCGCGGCGAGCTCGCAGGCGTTCGCGATCGCCGCGTCGGCCTCCTCGACCCGCTCGGCCCCGAACTCCGCATAGATGGCCGCAGTCTCCAGGATCACCTTGAGCACCACAGGATGTGGTGCCGCGTCGCGTACCGGGCTCAGCTCGCCGAGGATCTCCTCGGGGCGGCCGGAGATGATCGCGCTGTAGTCGAGCACCATGTCCAGTTCGGTGGCGCCCATATCCACGGCGATGCGCGCCTCCATCGCCTTGATGAGCGAGTGGTGCTTACCCGACGGGAACCCGATCACGGTGCCGACGGGCATCGAGCCCGCGCGCACGGGAAGCATCGACGGCGAAATGCACACCGTCCGCACACCGAGTTCCGTCGCCTCCGCGACGTGCGCGGCCACGTCCTCGCGGGTGGCCTCCGGACGCAGCAATGTGTGATCGATCCTGTCGGCGAGTTCGGCTCGGGTGATCGGCATGTTCGACGTCATGGGCTCCAAATTTACTCGTGCAGGCGCGCGTCGAGCATTTCAGAGACCAGATGGACGCACATCCGGCGCAGAAGCTTCGTCCCGACGACGGCGATGACCTCCATGTCCTCGCGCGTGCGGGTGTACGGCGGAGAGTCGGCGCGCACCTCGATCACGCGGTCGACGAGCTCCCCCGATGCCGCGGCGACGTCGCGCGACAAGTCCTGCATGCGCTCGAGCAGCGAGCCGAGATCGTCCATGTCGAGGCCGAGCTCCGCGAGAACCGAGAGCATCCGCACCGACGCGACGTCGATATCCACAACGCCTTCCGACTCGTCGAGGCGAAGCAGCCCACTCTCCTGACAGAGCCTGAAGAACGCGGGAGAGAGATCGATGCTGAACGCCCGGCTGAGCTCGTCGATCGGGATGGTCTTGCGCGCGCCCGGCAGCCGCCGCATGTCCTCGGCCGAGCCGGCCGCGATCATTTCCGAGACCGAGAGCCCGAGACTTTCGGCGGTGAATATCTCCTCCATGGTGGCGAAGGTGTATCCGCGCTCGAGCAGAGAGGTGATGCGTCGCAGCCGGGACAGATGCTCCGGCCCGTACCACGCGGTACGGCCGCGCCGGACCGGCGGCCGGATGAGGCCTTTTTCCTGATACACCCGGATGTTGCGCACGCTCGACTGCGCGAGCTCCGCGAGCTCCTCTATCCGCAGCTCGCGCGGTGCGGGATCCCGGGGCATCGGCGTTACCAGCCGCTACCTTCCGGCGTTCGCCACCGACGGGCGCACGTCGGCGAAGAACACGCCGACGGCGACAATGCCGACGATGCCGAAAATCGAGAACGGTCCGATGACCACGAAGATGACCGCCGCCGCGGCACACACCGCGAACCAGCCCCATTTGTTCCACTTGCCCTCGGCCACGAACGCCCCGGCGCTCGCGCGTGCACACAGCACGGCGCCGACGAGAGCCCAGATCACGAAGGCGACCTGGGCGATCGTCATAAAAGTGTTCATTCCGCCAGAAAGCAGCTCATTCACACGACGTAGTCTAACGGACACAAAGAAGCGGCGCGTACCCCCTCATCGGAGTACGCGCCGCTCGATATGGTCTTGAGAGTGGCCCCTTCGCCTCGACTATTCGCCGAGACCGGAGAAAAGACTTAGTTGTTCGTCTTCGGGGCGGTCGACTTTTTTGCCGGAGCCTTCTTCGCGGTGGTGGTCGACTTGGTGGTGGTCGACTTGGAGGCAGTCGACTTCGTGGCGGTCGAGGCAGCCTTCTTTGCGGGCGCCTTCTTGGCCGGAGCCTTCTTCGCGGGCGCCTTCTTGGCCGGAACCTTCTTCGCGGCGGCCGACGTCTTCGCCTCGGCCTTGCCGGCGACGGACTGGATGTTGTCCGAAGCCTCGAACGCGGCATCGCTGACGTCGTCGGCGGCCTCGTGCGCGGCCTTCGACACCTTGTTGGCGCCGCGGACACCGAGCGAACGGGTCTGGCGCGAGACGGTGCCGAGGGTCTCCTCGCCGGCCTCGATGCCGTCGTTGATGCGCTCGTCGGCGCTGGAGACCGCCTCGCCGGCGCGGTTCAGTCCGGCGTCAAGCTGCGGGTTGTCGTTGCGCAGGCGGGTCACGACGTCCTCGCCGCGGGTGGCGAGACCGGAGTAGATGCCGGCGGCAACCTGAACGTAAGCCTCGGCAACCTTGCGGAGCTCCTCCGGGTTGTACTTGTCGAGCAGCGCCTGAACGTCGGCCGGAACGGCCTGCACGCGGTCCGGAACCTCGGCCGCACGGCCCTGGAAGTTGGCGGCCTTCTCCTGCAGCTCGGCAGCGGTCTCGCTGGCGCGGCGGCGCAGGTCGCTCACGATGCCGGTAGCGGCCTCGATCGCGAGGTCGTTGGCGCCGATGTAAGCGTAAACCGGGGTGCGTACGACGCCGAGCGCCTGACCCAGCGGGCCCTCGAATGCCTTATCGGCCTTCTTGCTCTTCTTCGTAGCCATGATTACTCCTTTGTGGTTCAGAACGTTTCGTGGGAAAAGTGGCAAAGTTTGTTGTGGTCCGAAAGCTAATCGCCGCTCGGCGGCGGCACCTTCGCGGTACTCGCGGTCGGCTTCTTCGTGCCGTCCGGCTTCGGTTCCTCGGGCGGTGCGCTCGCGCAGTTCGCGGATACGAACGCGTCGTACACCTCGAGCAGCGCGGACCGCTGTTTCTCGGTGAGCTCCATCGCCATGACGAGCGCGTCGCGAGTCGAACCTCCGGTGCGTTCCTCAAGGATTCCCGCACGCATGTACAGCACCTCGGCAGAGACCCGGAGACCGTTGGCGATCTGCGCGAGAACCTCGGCCGAAGGCTTACGCAAACCGCGCTCGATCTGACTCAAGTACGGATTCGACACCCCGGTGCGCTCGGCGAGCTGCCGGAGCGACACCTCCGCCGATTCGCGCTGGGCGCGGATAAACGAGCCGATGTCCTGGGCGGCGTGGCCGACCATCCGCTCGATCGCCGAGGCATCCTCGCCCCCCGCGACGGCGACTTCCTTCGACGCAGCTACGGGAGCCGAGGGCTTGCTGGTCTGCTTACCCGGCTGCTTGCTGGCGGGCTTGGCGGAGGTCTTGCGTGAAGTTACCACGGTCGACACCGCCTTTCCCCTGTTCGGTTCAGAGCGAATCTGTCGATTCCCAGCCCCGAACTCTTCGGACCTGCGATTCCCAAGTTAAAGGCCCTTGCTAGCAATTGCAAGCACTTTGCTAGCAAACGTGACCCATCCCACAAATAGAGCCCCAACCGATGACGGCGGAGGCTCTATTTTTGTAGACGTAACAGCGATTTAGGCGCTAGAAGAGCAGCTCGGTAAACACGTGGATCACGATGCCGGCGAGCGCACCCACGACCGTGCCGTTGATGCGGATGAACTGGAGGTCCTTGCCCGCGAGGAGCTCGATCTTGCGGCTCGCCTCGTGCGCATCCCAGCGCTCGACGGTCTCGGAGATGATCGAGGTGATCTCGCCCGCGTAGTTCGACGCGACGAACGAGGCGGTGCGCACGAGGTAGTCGTCCACGGACGCGCGCATCTTCGAGTCCGAGACCAGGTTGTTCGCGAGCCGCTCGGTGAGCTCGTCGAGTTTGCCGCGCAGCTCGGAGCTCGAGTCTTCCGTCGCGGTGATAAAGGCGTTCTTCGCCGAGATCCACGCCGAGGCGATGGCATCGCGCGTCGCGGGCCGCGACAGCAGGTCGCCCTTGAACCGCTCGAGCCGGGAGATGGTGTCCGGATCGTATTGCAGATCCCGCGAGAGTTGGGTGAGGAAGTTGGTGAGCGCGACCCGCACGCTGTGGTGCGGATCTTCCTTGATCGCCCGCGCCCAATGCAGCACCTCCGAGTAGGCGCGCTCGGCGACGATCTCGTTGACCAGCTGCGGCGCCCACGTCGGCGCCTTCTCGGTGACCCAGTACTCGATCGTCTCGGGGTTGCGCTCGACCCATTCGAGAGTGCGGTCGGCGAGCAGCTGGACGACAGGCTCCTGCCTGCCCTCGGCGACCATCTCGCCGAGCACCTTGCCCATCGGCGGTCCCCATTCGGGCTCGGAGATCCGGGCCACGAGGGTCCGCTCGATGAGACCGACCGCGTCCTCGTCGCGCAGCACCTCGAGCGCCGCGCGGATCGCTTTCGCCGCCTGGCCGGACGCTCGCCGGCGGTTATCCGGCTCCAGCAACCACTGCCCCGCGCGCTCGGGGATGTGCGCGCTCGCAACCTTCTCCCCCACGAGATCCGGGTCGAGGAAGTTGTCCCCCACGAACCCGCCGAGCGATTCGCCGAGCTGATCCTTGCGCCGCGGGATCAAGGCGGTGTGCGGGATCGGGATGCCGAGGGGGTGACGGAAGAGCGCCGTCACCGCGAACCAGTCCGCCAGACCGCCGACCATTCCGGCCTCCGACGCGGCGCGAAGGTACCCGGCCCACGCCCCCGCATCGCGAGACAACGCGATCTGAGAGAGCACATAACAAATCGCGGCGACAAGCAGAAAGCTTGTCGCCACGATTTTCATGCGCCGCAGCGCACGTGCGTTCGTGATATCCGCCGCGGTGGGCGCGACGAGGCCGGTTCCGGCCACCTAGTGAGAATCCACGTGGTGGTTGTCGCGCAAATGGTGGTCGTCTTCACGTGTGTGGCGCTTGAACCCGGTGACCACCATGAGCAGCCCGAGCGTCTCGACGAGGACGAAGAAGATGGCGGCCCCGATGACCAGGCTCATCGACACATCGCCGTTCTCGTTCATGTACGCGGCGGCGGTGATGGGGAACCCAAGTGCTCCCATTCCGGCAAGCATGACCGAGCTGCCGAGGAGGACCTCCCAGCTGTACAGCGGGAACGTCGTCGGCGCCTCGTCGAAGTACTCCGGGTAGTACGCCTTCTCGATCTGCGGACCGCGGTGCTCGAGCTCTGCGGCGTGTTCCATTCTCGGACCCCTTTACTTAACCTTGTTCAGCAATATCTTAGACGGACCGCGGCCGCGTGCACACAATCACCCCTGCGCGTCCTTGGCGGCCGCCCGACGAAGCCGGTGCGCCGCGGCGACCATATTGCGAAGCGCCGGTTCCAGCTGCCACATGTGGCGCGTCTTGAGTCCGCCGTCAGGAACGGCCCACACACGCTCGATGCCAAGCGTATCGACCGCCTTGCGCAGGCGGCGATGCAGCAGATCGATGTCGGGCACGAAGGCCGAGCGCGACTCGTACACGCCGGGCGCGACCTCGCGGGTGAGGGTGTGGTCGTCGAGCGCCTCGAGCACCCAGTCGATCGAGCGCGTCGCGACGATGCACGTGACGTCCGCGTCGAGATCCTCGATCGCCTCCGTCATCACCTGCAGCGACGAGTACGACATGTGCGTGTGGATCTGAGTCTCCGGCTTCGCGTCCTCGGTCGCGAAGCGGAACGTGTCCACCGCCCAATCGAGGTACTGCGCCCGGTCCGCGCCGCGGCGCGGCAGCAGCTCGCGGATCGACGGTTCGTCGACCTGAATGATCGCCATGCCCTCCGACTCGAGGTCGGCGATTTCCTCGCGCACCGCGTACGCCACCTGGTAGGCGACTTCCTCCGGCGCGAGGTCCTCGCGCCAGAACGAACGCGCGAGCATCGTCACCGGGCCCGTGAGCGTCGCGCGCACCGGCTTCTCGGTGAGCGTCTGCGCGTACGCATTCCACTCGAGAGTCATCGGCCGCGGGCGCTTGACGTCGCCGTGCAGGATCGGCGGGCGCACGCAGCGCGAGCCATAGGACTGGACCCAACCGTTCTGGGTGACGGCGAAGCCCTCCATCAGCTCAGCGAAGTACTGCACCATGTCGTTGCGCTCGACTTCGCCGTGCACGAGCACGTCGAGGCCGATGTCCTCCTGCAGGCGGATGACCTTCTCGATCTCCTCGCGCAGGTACTGCGAGTACTCCTCGTAGTTGACGCGCCCCTCGCCGAGGTCCTTGCGCGCACGCTGGATCTGCGGGGTCTGCGGGAAGGAACCGAGCGTCGAGGTCGGCAGCACCGGAAGCTGCAGTCGCTCGGCCTGCAGCACGCTGCGCTCGGCATACGGCATGCGATCCGAGCGCGAGGCGCGCGCGGCCTCGACCACCTTGCGCACGTCCTCACGGAACGCGCCCTCGCGCTCCGGCAGCGGGCGCCACCGCTTCGTCGGCCCGTCCTCGAGCGCGTTCGCCAGCGAGACGACCTCGGCCACCTTCTGCTTGGCGAACGCGAGCGTGTCGTCGAGCGCCGGGTCCAGATCGGTCTCCGTGAGCACGTCGAGCGGCACGTGCAGCAGCGTCGACGACGTCGAGACCACGAGATCCGGGAACTTCTCGCGCAGCTTCTTCAGGTAATCGAGCGTCGCGAACTTGTCGTTGCGCCAGATGTTCTGCCCGTCGATGACGCCGGCGTAGATGCGCTTGCGGCGCAGGCCGGGAATAGCGGCGAGCTCCTCGACATCGTTGCGCCCGTGCACGAGATCGAGCGCGATGGCCTCCACATTTGTCGCGGCGATCGCCTCGAGCGCGGCGCCGAAATCCCCATACGGTCCGGTGACGAGGATGCGCGGGCGCAGCGCCGAATCGGCGAGAGCCTGGTAGGCCTCGCGGAAGCGCTTGATCTCGAAGTCCGTGCGCTCCATCGTCATCGCCGGCTCGTCGAACTGCACGCACACCACGCCCCGCTTGGCGAGCGCCTCGAGCAGCTTGACGTACTCGGCGAGCAGCCGGTCGAGCAGAATGATCGGCTTGAAGTTGTTCGCGGCCGTCTCCGCCGACTTGCCCAGCAGCAGCAGCGACAGCGGACCGGTGATCACCGGACGCACCTCGATACCGAGCGCGTGGGCGCGGTCGATCTCGTCGAGCACCGATTGCGCGTCGAGCTCGAAGTGCGAGGTGTCCTCGAACTCCGGCTGGCGGTAGTGGTACGTCGTCCCCTGTAGCTTCGCGAGCTCCAGCGGCGGGTACTCGGGCTTGCCGCGAGCGATCGCGAAGTAGAAATCGAGCGGGTCGAGCTCCTCCTGCAGCGGCTTGAACCGGTGCGGGACGGCGCCGAAAAGCAGCGCGTCGTCGAGGATGTGGTCGTAGAACGAGAAGGTCTTGCCCGGAATCTGGGTCAGCCCCATCGCCTTGAGCTCGAGCCACGTGGACTCCTGGATCTGGCGTCCCGTCGCGAGCAGCTCGGCGGCCGGCGAATCGCCGTGCCAGTAGCTCTCGAGCGCGCGCTTGAGCTCGCGATGTGGCCCGATCCTCGGATAACCCAGGACGCTGGAAGCACGGGTGCGATCGAGGTGCGCGATGGAATCAGAGTGCCCCGGCATATTCTTTACCCTTTACTTTTCGACGAACGTACCGCTTGTGGTTTCGATTCGATCACCTATGACGGCGGAGGCGGGGAGATTTCACCGACTCCGCCGTCACACGTGAATGTTTGTACGGGTGGCGGCAGGCGCCTTATGCGCCGGACTTCGTGACGCGCCCGTCGGTGTCGTACCGGTAGAAGCCGTGGCCGGCCTTCTTGCCGATACGTCCGGCCTCGACCATGCGCAGCAGCATCGGCGGCGGCGAGTACATCGGCTCCTTGAACTCGCCGTACATCGAGTCGGCGATGGCCTTGACGGTGTCGAGCCCCACGAGGTCGGTGAGGGTGAGCGGACCCATCGGGTGGGCGCAGCCGAGCACCATCGCCTGGTCGATGTCCTCGACCGTGGCGAAGCCGGACTCGGCCATGCGGATGGCGCTGAGCAGGTACGGCACGAGCAGCGCGTTGACGACGAAGCCGGAACGGTCCGCGGAGCGCACGACCTGCTTGCCGAGGATCTCCGCGGCGAACTTCTCGGCGCGCTCGGTGACCTTCGACGACGTCTCGAGCGTGGTGATGAGCTCGACAAGCGGGAGCACCGGCACCGGGTTGAAGAAGTGGAGGCCGATAACGCGCTGCGGGTTCTGCGTGACCATGCCGAGCTTCATGATCGGGATGGAGGAGGTGTTCGAGGCGAGCACGGCGTTCGGGTCGGTGACGACCTCGTCGAGCTCGCGGAACAGCTCGGTCTTCACTGCCTCGTCCTCGACGACGGCCTCGGTGACGAGCTGACGGTCGGCGAAGTCCGCGATCTCCGTGGTGAAGCGGAGGCGCAGGGCGGCCTGCTCGCGCTCGCGCTCGGTGATCTTTCCGCTGGACACGCCGCGGTCGAGCGACTTGAGGATGCGCGCACGGCCTGCGGCGGTGGCCTCGCGGGTCTTTTCCCACACAAGGACGTCGACCTGGGCACGGGCGCACACCTCGGCGATGCCGGCGCCCATCTGGCCTGCGCCGATGACACCGACGCGCGTGATTTTGTTTGCCGTCTCTGCGGCACGATCTGCAGCATTGTCCGCGTTCTGCGCGGCGGTGTTCTCTGTCATGGGAAGGATTCAGCTCCTAGGACGAAAGGGTTTGTGCTGGCGGGTCTTGCTGGCGCGTGAGCCGGGACACATTCCGGCCCCGGTAGCACTCGGGGCCGCACCCGACACGAACGAAGTTGTGTCGTGAAACAGTGCGGCCCCGGTACCTATATGTAGCTAAGGGCTGTCTAGCCGGAGGGAGTTCCTAGTGGAACTGGCCCTCTTCGGTGGAGCCCTTGAGAGCGGTGGTGGAGCTCTCCGGGTCGACGGTGGTGGCGATGCGGTCGAAGTAGCCGGCGCCAACCTCGCGCTGGTGCTTGACGGCGGTGAAGCCACGCTCCTCGGCGGCCTTGAACTCGCGCTGCTGCAGGTCGACGAACGCGGTCATCTGGTTGCGGGCGTAGCCGTGGGCCAGATCGAACATGCCGTAGTTGAGCGAGTGGAAGCCCGCGAGGGTGATGAACTGGAACTTGAAGCCCATCGCGCCGAGCTCCTTCTGGAACTTGGCGATGGTCTCGTCGTCGAGGTTCGCCTTCCAGTTAAAGGACGGGGAGCAGTTGTAGGCGAGGAGCTGGTCCGGGAACTCGGCCTTGACGCCCTCGGCGAACTTCTTGGCGTACTCGAGATCCGGGGTGCCGGTCTCCATCCAGATCATGTCGGCGAACGGAGCGTAGGCCTTCGCACGGGCGATGCAGGGCTCGATGCCGTTCTTGACGTTGTAGAAGCCCTCAGCGGTGCGCTCACCGGTGATGAACTCCTGGTCGCGCTCGTCCACATCGGAGGTGATGAGGGTAGCGGCCTCGGCGTCCGTACGGGCAATGATGACCGACGGGACGTTGGCAACGTCGGAAGCGAGGCGAGCCGAGGTCAGCGTGCGGATGTGCTGCTGGGTCGGGATGAGCACCTTGCCGCCGAGGTGGCCACACTTCTTCTCCGAAGCGAGCTGGTCCTCCCAGTGGACGCCGGCGGCGCCCGCGGCGATCATGGCCTTCTGGAGCTCGTAGGCGTTGAGAGCGCCACCGAAGCCGGCCTCGGCGTCGGCAACGATCGGGGCGAGCCAGTTCTCCACGGAAGTGTCACCCTCGACGCGGGAAATCTCGTCGGCGCGGAGAAGCGCGTTGTTGATGCGGCGAACAACGTTCGGCACCGAGTTGGCCGGGTACAGCGACTGGTCCGGGTAGGTGTGGCCCGAGAGGTTGGCGTCGCCGGCAACCTGCCAGCCGGACAGGTAAACAGCCTCGAGGCCCGCGCGGATCTGCTGAACGGCCTGGTTACCGGTGAGGGCACCGAGGGAGTTCACGAAGTCCTTGTTGTTGACCTTGTCCCAGAGGATCTCCGCGCCACGGCGAGCGAGAGTGTGCTCCTCGACGACGGTGCCCTGGAGCTCGGCAACCTGCTCAGCGGTGTAGTTGCGCGTGATGCCCTTCCAGCGGGGGTTCTCGTCCCAGTCCTTCTGGATCTCCTGCGCGGTACGTGCCTGACCGACGTTAGACATTCGTAAGTCTCGCTTTCCGTTGTCCCAATTACTTGAGTAATACGATGCACCGTTGCGGTGCGTCTCCCGCAGCATCGGCAATCGTGTCGAGGCATTCCCTTGGACCTTGCCAGGCCCAGATGCTTCGCATTATTGCCAATGACTTTGCGGCGTACAGCAGAGCTTGCCACATTTATCCGGAGGCGTCTACCAGGCTTTTCTGTAAATGTCGCGAGGATTTTGGTCAACTTTGCAAAGTTTGCGAATTTTTGTCTTTCCCCTCAGGTGTGGTTACGGGTGGCTGTCGGGCGTTTCCGAATCGCGTTGTGCGGCACTATCGTCGGGTTCATGCCCAAGTCCTTTGCCGGCGCGAGCCTTCGGGAGCTTCGCCAAGATCAAGGCCTCACCCAAGCGGCTTTCGCCGCGCAATTGGGCATCTCCTCGAGTTATCTGAACCAGCTCGAGAACAACGTGCGGTCGCTGTCGTCGCGTGTACTTACGCTGATCGCCGAAAGGTACGGGGTCGACCTGGCGACGATGTCGTCGGATTCGGACACCCGCCTCATCGCGCAGCTCACCGACGCGCTCACCGAGACCGGCCAGAGCGACGGCGTCCCCACCTCCGAGATCGTCGAGATGGTTCGCGAGAACCCCAACATGGCGAAAGCCTTCCTCGCGCTATACCAACAACTTGGCAACACGCGGCAACTTCTTTCGATCGTCGCGGAGACTCGAAACGCACTCCCCAAACCCGGGTCGGTAGCCGAATCGGACCTACACGCCTCGCAGACCTCGCGCACCAACCAGCTGGCATCGACCGCTATGCCCCACGAAGAGGTGCGCGATTATTTCGCTCAGCGACAGAACTACATCGGCTCGCTCGACGTCGCCGCCGAGGACCTGAGCACGCGGATCCGGATGAATCGCGGTGACACCCGCACCGTGATCGGGCGCCGGATAGAAACAGAACATGACGTTCGCGTCGTCCGACGCGTCGACCTCCCGGACGGCGTGTGGCACGAGTTCGACCCGCGGACCAGACGGCTCGAACTTTCTGCTCAGCTCAATCGGGGTCAGCAGTCGTTCCGCATCGCCACCGAGCTCGCCTTCCTTGAACATCGCGAACTTCTCAACCAACTCGTCGACGAGGCATCGTTCTCCTCCCCTGCCGCCCGAAATCTGGCCTTACGTGGCCTCGCGAACTATTTCGCCGCAGCCGTGCTGATGCCCTATGGACGATTCCTAGAATCCGCCGAGGACTTTCGCTACGACATCGAACGCCTCGCAGCCTTCTACGGGACCGGGTACGAATCGGTGTGCCACCGCCTTTCCACCCTCCAGCGACCGGGCTCGCCTGGGGTTCCGTTTTCGTTCGTCCGCGTCGATCGCGCCGGAAACATGTCGAAACGACAGTCTGCATCGGGTTTCCACTTCGCCACCTCTGGCGGCACGTGCCCGCTGTGGAACGTGTACGAGTCGTTCTCCTCTCCCGGCGAGATCAATCGACAGGTGGCGGAAATGCCGGATGGCCGGCGTTACCTCTGGATTTCCCGCACGGTCTCAACGCGCAGCGTCCGTTTCGGGCAAGCGCGCAAGACCTTTGCCATCGGACTGGGCTGCGAAGCGCGGCATGCGCACCGCACGGTCTACGCGCAGGGGCTGGACCTAGAGGACGAGGACGCTGCCACACCTATCGGCATCGGCTGCCGACTGTGCGAACGCACCAACTGCCCACAACGCGCATTCCCTCCGGTCAGTGTTGACCTCAAGATCAACGCTCACCGCTCTTCACTGTCGCCCTACTTTCTCGGCGACTCCCGCTAACTCACCGACTCCGGGACGACGCACACCCGCGCACCCGACAGCCGGTCAATTCAACGAAGCCACCCTGGCCTCATCTTCGCTGCCCTCTCGACAGGAAGCGCAGCATCACGCCTCACCAAAACCCAGCTTTCATCCGCCTTCCTCGGCCTTTTTCGCCACCACCCTCAACACACTCGGCATCCGCGAACAACAATATCGAAAATCATTGCATTTGTCGAACTACTGATCTACGCTCAAAACGAGTCACCGAGATCCATTCACAAACGGAAACCGAGGCCCGATATGAACCAGCCGCTTGACGCCGACTACAAACCTCCTACCACCGGTTCATGTGCGATTTTAGAGCGCCCAAAGAGTCTACGCGATCTCGCGCACGGCCGGGGTACGCTACTTGATTCCACCATTAGCACCGCCACCACAATACGCAACGCATTCGAACATGACAGATTTATAGATATTCCGTTCGACACCAATGAACCTTTCGGCCCACCAGCAGCTCCGCCGTTGCCGGAATATCTGGAACGTGCCGTAATGTCGCCCGGGCATCCCCGCCGCCAACCGAGCCCTGTCACCGCCATGGGACACGAGCTTCAACTGCTTGCCAAGCAACTCGTCGCGGTCATTCTCAACGCCGATTCCCCTTCCGAATCAGCCGCGCTTCTCGTCAACTTGCGCAATACGTTGGACGGCGCCCAGATGGTGCTTTGCGTTGAAGCGGTCGACCGGGCGCGTGAGGCGCAATCGCACGCCGCCGAGAAGTCTCGCCCCAAGTTTGCGCGGGTCGATCCGGAACGGGTGGCGGCGGACATCGTGGCTATCGAGCATCGCCAGCATCACCGCGCCGCATCGGACATGGTCGCCGGCGCCGTCGAATTGCATTCCAAGTTTCCGCGCCTCTGGAATCGCGTCGTCGACGGCAAACTACCTGCGTATGCCGCCAGGAAAATCGCCTTTCAACTCCGCAACGTGGTCGATCCAGAAAAGCGCTCGACCATCGAGGCGGTATTCCTCAACCGAATGGACAGAGACAAGTCACCAGCGTTTTGGAACCCCCACCTGTCCAAGCAGTTGGACCGAGTGATCGCAGAAATCGACCCTGAGGGCGTTGTCGATCGCGAGAACGAAGAAACGAAAAATCGCAAGGTCTCCACTCGAGCGAGCAAGTCCGGAATGGCCACACTCAGCGCGAAGCTCCCTGCTCTGGAGTGCGCGACAATCGCCGAAAGGCTCGATTCCATCGCCAACGAATGGATCGATACCGACGGCGACGATCGCTGCGAGGACGAGCTCCGAGCGGACGCCCTCGTCCAGCTGGTCACTGGACTGAGCAAGATGCCGGAAGGCGAGGAAGCCCCCGCCCGTACCCCCTCTCACTCCGAGCCGCCAGTCATCCAGCCACGAATCACGCTGGTCGCCGATGTCGACCCCGCCCACGCACGCACCCGCGCCTGGGCCGGCAACGCATCGGTGGCAAAGCAGAAGCTGGACGAACTTCTCGCAGAGGCGTCCCGCGCTCACCTGCAAGTAGTACCCACCAGGCATGACGTCGGACTTAGCGACCTCAAAGGCCTCTCCGCTCTCCTAGAGCGCATCGATTCCGACTTCAAGGAACAGACCACCTACGTCCCGACCGACACCGTCCGCCGACTTGTCGTCGAACGGGACGGCACCTGCCGCCACCCCGGGTGCACCCACCCTGCCCAACGGTGCGACCTCGACCACGTCACCCCCTTCAACAAGAACAGGCCGCTCACCGGCGGGCTCACACGCGAGGACAACCTCATCTCCCTCTGCCGCCATCATCACAGGTTCAAGACGCACGGCAATTGCTCGTACCGCCTCGATGCGGACGGCACGGTGTACGCACGGATTGGCGACGACTGCATCGGGTCGAGCTCACCGCAGGGCCATCGTGGCTTGCTGCGCGGCGATATCGGCGCGGAATACGAGGGGCCGCGGGCCGAAATTCTCGAGGAAACCGCCCAGCTCGCCCAGGCGGCCTGGGAGCTTGCTGCCCACCTCGACGAACTGTTGGTCGGTAGCGTCTCTTCGGGACGGAACGGCGAGAAGGCGCCCGCCAGGAAGGCGACGAAATCCGACGTCATCGAGCTTCGCTCTGCGCTCAGAGAGAAGAAGGCACGACGCTTCCGGGAACGGGTCGCTCAATCAAGGTGGAACGACGGAATCCACGGTTCAACCGCAATAGACCTCAACACAATCGAGTTCTAGGCGAACCCGATGCGCGGACTTCCTCTCAACCCACCCGCCGGCGAATGGACGCCTTTATGGTGAAGCCATGACTGAATCCGAGAACCGATCAGACGATTCCCGCGCCCGCGTCGTTCCGGGGAAGGGGCTCGAGCTCAGCCCGCTGGCCCTCCTCGCTTCCAAGGTCGGCTCGAAGGTCACCGGCACCGACGATGTTCGCCTCTTCTCCACTCTCGGCCGAGTCCGCCGTCTCTTCCCGGCCTGGCTGCTGTATTCGGGCATGATGATGCCCTTCGGCGTGCTCTCCCGAAAGGAGACCGAACTAGTCATCCTGCGGGTCTCGCACCTTCGCGGCAGCGCTTACGAGCGAAACCACCACGAGCACCTCGGTGCACGTATCGGGCTGACGTCGGAGGAAATCACCCGCACGAAGGAGGGCCCGCGCGAAGCGGGGTGGCCCGAGAGAACCGCCGCGATGCTGCGGGTCGCCGACGAACTCGTAGGCACAAAGGACGTCTCGGACGCGACATGGTCCGAGATCTCACGTCACCTCAATGAGCGGGAGCTCATTGGGCTGGTCATGCTCGTCACCCAATACGACGGGCTCGCGACGACACTGCACACCCTGCGTGTGCAGCTCGACAACAAGAGTTAATCGGTCTTCTTCTCCGGTTTCGCGAGCGGCGCGACGAGCCTCTCGCCCGGGACGGCCGTGTACCCGGTTCCCTGGACGAAGATGTCGAGTGGACGCTCGCCGACCTCGAGCTCGAACGCGATCTCGTCGGCGGTCACCTCGACGCGCACCCGCTGCCCTCGGATGGTGAGGCGGTAGGTGAGCCTCTCCCACTCCTCGGGGAGGCGCGGGTCGAACGTGACGTCCCCGCCCGGGTCGCGCATGCCGCCGAAGCCGCACACGAGCGCCGACCACACACCGCCCGTCGAGGCTATGTGCACCCCGTCCGCGGCATTGCCGTGCACGTCGGCGAGGTCGACGACGAGCGCCTTGGAGAAGTGCTCGAAGGCTTCCTTCGCGTAACCGATCTCGGCGGCGATGATCGATTGCACGACCGCGGACAGCGTCGAGTCGCCCGTGGTGAGCGGATCGTAGTACTCGAAGTCCGCGCGTTTTTCGTCGTGGGTGAAGTCCTCTCCCCGGAGGAAAAGCGCGAGCACGACGTCAGCCTGCTTGAGCACTTGGTGCCGGTAGATGACAAGCGGATGGTAGTGCAGCAGCAGCGGCCTGTGGGGGCTGTCGATGTCCTTGTCCCACACCTCTTTGTCGAGGAAGTACTCGTCCTGCGGATGCACCTCGAGCTTGTCGTCGTAGGCGATGAACATCTGCTCGGCCGCGCGCTGCCAATCGTCGATCTCGTGCTCGCGGAGGCGGAGCCGGTTGACCATCGTCTCGTATTCGTCGGGCACGCGGCGCGCCATCTCGAGCACAACCGTCACCGCAGCGTGGAGGTTGGCGCGCGCCATGACGTTGGTGAACAGGTTGTTATCGACGACGGTGGTGTACTCGTCGGGCCCGGTCACGCCGTGGATGTGGAACTCCGAGCGCGAGTTGAAGAAGCCGAGCGACACCCACATGCGCGCGGTCTCGACGAGGATGTCGACGCCCTCGCGCGCCATGAAACGGAGGTCGCCGGTGGCGAGCGTGTACTTCACGAGGGCGTGCGCGATGTCGGCGTTGATGTGATACTGCGCCGTACCGGCCTCGTAGTAGGCGGACGACTCGCGGCCGTTGATGGTGCGCCACGGGTACAGGGCGCCCTCGACGGACAGTTCCTTTGCGCGGTCGCGCGCCTCCGGAAGGAGCGAATACCGGAAGCGCAGCGCGTTGCGCGCCGCCTGCGGGGAGGTATAGGTGAGGAACGGGAGCACGTAGGTTTCGGTGTCCCAGAAATAGTGGCCGTTGTATCCGGACCCGGTCACGCCCTTCGCCGCGATGCCGTTCTGCTCTGCGCGGGCGGAAACCTGCGCGAGCTGGAAGAGGTTCCAGCGGATCGCCTGCTGGGTCTCGGGGGCACCCTCGACTTCGACGTCAGACCTGGCCCAAAAATCCTCGAACCAGTCGCGCTGGTACTGCTCGAGCACCTCGACGCCGGCCTCGCGGGCGCGGCGAAGCGTGCGGGAGCAGCGGTAGCCGAGTTCGCGCACCGGGGTGCCTACGGAGGTGTGATACGACGCCATTTTGACGAGGCGGATGACGCGGCCGGGCTTGGCGTGTACGTGGTAGACGGACTTGGCGGAGTCGTCGTCGATGAAGGTGCGCAGGTCGTAGTCGTTATCGGTGATGAGCTGGTGGTCGGTGGCCACGGCGATGGTCATACCGGAATTGGCGCACCGGTAGCCGAGGATCTGGTGCTCACCCTCGCTGCGGCGCAGGCGCGGCTCGAGCACGCGGTGGCTGAACGACTCGGCCTTGCGCGGGTCGAACTCGCCGCCGGCCTGCGAAGCGAGGTGATACTCGTCCTCCCCGTCCTGCCGGTTGAGCAGCTGCGAGGAGATCACGACCGGCGCGGAATCGTCGGGGAGCACGACCTCGTACGTGTAGACCACGAGGTGCTTCTCCTCCATCGACACCATGCGCGTCGAGTTGATCTGCACCATTTTTCCTGACGGCGTACGCCAGTTGACGCTGCGCCGCAGGATGCCCTCGCGGAAATCGATCGAGCGGTCGTAGTCCTCGAGATCGGCGACCTGGAGGCGAAGGGGCTCGTCGTCGACGTAGATACGGATGGTCTTCGAGTCGGGCGCGTTGACGATGGTCTGGCCGTCGCGGGCCAGGCCGAACGCATCCTCGGCGTGCTCGATCTGCCAGGTCTCGTGGAAGCCATTGACGAAGGTTCCATGCTGCGCGCTGTCGCGCCCCTCGTCCGGATTACCGCGGAGCCCGAGGAAGCCGTTCCCCACGGCGAAGACGGTCTCGGAGACGCCGAGCGGCCCGGCCTTCGGGCTCGTCTCGCTCCACCGCCACGGGTCAACCGGATGCATCGAGCGGTCGATCTCCGGGACCTCGAGGTGGCTGCGGAGATTGACGCCGTGCGTCGTGCGGTTGAGTCCGGCGGACGGAAGATAAGAATTCATCACGGACCGACTTTCGAAGAAGGGGGTGGAGCCGGGCTAGAACTTACAACAATTCGTCGAGTTCACGCACGACGACGGTGGCCCCCGCTTCGCTCAGCGCGCCGGCGCCGGCGCCGCGGTCGACGCCGACGACGCCCGCGAAGTCCCCGGCCGCGCCCGCCTGAACTCCGGAGATCGCGTCCTCGATCACCAGCGCGGTGGACGAGGGGACGCCGAGGAGCTCGGCGCCATAGAGATACGTATCGGGGGCCGGTTTGCCAGGCAGCCCCTGGGCTGCGGAGACTGCGCCGTCAACCACAACGGTGAAGCGGTCGCGGAGCCCTGCGGAGGTGAGCACCTGGGACGCGTTCTTCGAGCTCGACACGACCGCCTTGGCGATGCCTGCCTCGTCGAGCGCATCGATGAACCGCACGGAACCCGGGTACGGCTCGATGCCGGCGGCGAGGAGCTCGAGGAACAGCGCGTTCTTGCGTTCGCCGAGTTCGTCGACGTAGGCGTCGTCGTGATCCAACCCGCGATCGTCGAGCAGGGAGCCGATGCCGGCGGTACGCGGCTTGCCGTCGAGGAAGGTGAAGTAGTCACTGTCGCCGTAGTCGGCGACGCCCGCGGAGGCGAAGAGCGGCTGGAATAGTCCGGCCCATGCCTGCATGTGGAGGTCCGCGGTGGGGGTGATGACCCCGTCGAGATCGAACAACACCGCGCCGGCGCCGAAGAGCTTATCGCCCGTCAGTCCCATTTCCGCCCCCATTTACGTCGAATCGATAGTTAGGTGACACAGTAGTTGTATCGGTAGAACACCGCGCCGATGCGCAGCAGCTTTGGCAGAATAGTTTCTTGATATTTGCTTGCACGTTAAGGGGACGTACTTTGAGAGCTCGAAAACTGTTCGCCGCGCTTGCCGCATCGGCGACGGCCACGGCACTTCTGGCCGGCTGCTCCGGCGGCGGCGAGGAGGAAAGCGTCTCCACCGCCGAGGAGGTCGTCGACGGCGCCCACCCCGCCGACGGCGAGGCCGCCGACCCGGAACGCGATCCGCGTATCGGCACCAACACCGCGCTCGCCGAGAAGCTCATCACGGCCGAGGACCTGCAGGATTTCGACCCCAACGCGAAGGTCTCGGAGCTCGATTCCGAGACGATCGTCAAGTACGTAGAGGGACGCGAGGCGATCAAGGACGCCTCCGAGATCTTCGGCGGCACGTGCGACAGCGCCCTCGAGACCGATGTCGTCGTCGACAGCCTCCTCGACGACGCCGTCATCAATCGCGTGTCCTTCCCCGAGGGAGAGGGCGAGGCGCCGAAGGACTCCGCCGGCGCCACCACGGTCGCGCTCAAGCCGGGCAAGCTCGACGGCTTCCTCGACCGCTCGAACTACACCGGCTGCCAGGGCGCGCAGGCGCCGTCGACCGAGGTTCCCGGCGTCGAGGCAGGCAACGAGCCGTTCACCGTCACGCTCGGAATCGCCGTCGAGGGCCTCACCGGCATCGACGGGGTCGAGGGCTTCCGCGAAGTGCGCGACATCGTCAAGAGCAACGACGCCGGCGAGACAGCGCTCAGCCGCAACGTCATCATCCACGCTTACGCCGGGGATACCACGATCGAGATCTCCTACAGCGCGAACAGCGACGGTCCGGACACGAACCCGATCACGGCGGTCGACAACGAGCGTCTCAACGAGATCCTTTCCGCACAGGCGAAAAAGCTCCAGGACGCCTAGTCGGAAACCTCCCGTCTATGACGGCGAAGGCGGGTATCTTCCCTGGTGGAGGAGATACCCGCCTTCTTTGTACGTGTGTCCGCGCTAGAGGTTGATCATGTGGCCTTCGATGCCCTCGGCGGTTTCCTTGATCGCCTCGGACAGCGTCGGGTGCGTGTGCACGTTGCGCGCGATCTCGGCGGCGGTGAGGTCCCACATCTGCGCGAGCGTCAGCTCCGGGAGGAGCTCGGAGACGTTGGCGCCGACGAGGTGCGCGCCGAGGAGCTCGCCGTGCGTGCCGTCGGCGACGAGCTTGACGAAGCCGGTGGGGTCACCCTGGCCGAGCGCCTTGCCGTTCGCGGAGTACGGGAACTTCGACACCTTGACGTCGAAGCCCTCGTCCTTGGCCTGTGCCTCGGTGAGCCCGAAGGACGCGACCTGCGGCTCGGAGAAGGTTGCGCGCGGCATCATCCGGTAGTCGCCGAGCGTCTGGGTCTCGGCACCGGCCATGGTCTCGGCGGCGACGACGCCCTGCGCCTCGGCGACGTGGGCGAGCTGGAGCTTGGCGGTGACGTCGCCGATGGCGTAGATGCCGTCGACGTTGGTGCGCATCTGCTCGTCGATCGCGATGGCGCCGCGATCGGTGAGTTCGACGCCGGCGGCCTCGAGGCCGATGCCCTCGACACGCGGGGCGAAGCCGACGGCGACGAGGACCTTGTCGACGACGAGGGTGTCGTTCTTCTTGCCGTCGGCGGATTCGATGTCGACCTCGACCGAGTCGCCCTTATCGCGGACCTCGGTGGTCTTGTGCGCGGTCTTGAAGGTGATCCCGAGTTTCTTGTACGCCTTGGTGATCTCCTTGGAAACGTCCGCGTCCTCGTTCGGCAGGACGCGGTCGAGGAACTCGACGACCGTGACCTCGACACCGTAGTTGGCGAGCACGTAGGCGAACTCCATGCCGATGGCGCCAGCGCCGATAACCACCATGGAATCGGGCAGGTCGCGGTCGACGATGAGCTCTTCGTAGGACACGACATTTTCGGAAAGCTCGACGCCCGGGAGGGTCTTGACAACCGAGCCGGTGGCGATGATCGCGTTGTCGAAGGTGTACTTCTCACCGTCGACCTCGATCGTGTGCGCGTCGACAAAGGTGCCGCGCCCGTCGAGCTCGGTGATCTTGTTCTTCTTCATGAGGAAGTGGACGCCCTTGACGATGCCGGCGGACACCTTGCGGCTCCGGTCGACGGCCTTTCCGTAGTCGAAGGTGACGTCGCCGGAGATGCCGAATTCCTCGGCCTGGTGCTTAAAGGTGTGGGCGACCTCAGCGTTCTTGATCAGGGATTTCGCGGGGATGCAGCCCACGTTGAGGCACACGCCGCCCCAGTACTTCTGCTCCACAACAGCCACTTTGAGGCCGAGTTGTGCCGCGCGAATCGCGGATACGTAGCCGCCGGGTCCGGCGCCGAGGACGATGAGATCGAATTTGTTGTCAGCCATATTTCCCACAATATGCGACTTCGCCTGATAGCGCCGAGCCGAAATAGACAAACCGCCCCACCGAGCGGTGGGGCGGTCTGAGCCGAGACGCGTATTAGCTGCCGAGGAAGCTCTTGAACGCGGTCTTGACGAGCGAAGCGACCGCGTCGCCGATGGAGTCGGCGATGTCGTCGGTCAGGTTGTCGGAGCCGGAGGTGAGGCTGCCGGTGAGGTCGAGGCTCATGTATGAAGATCCTTCCAAAGGTGCCTGCACGAAGGTGCAGGCACATAACAAAACGTACTCGCCCAGGTTATAAATAATTCTTGCTTAGCTCAAGAGCTGTGCCAGCATATTTCTCCGATATTCAGGTAAATGTCACCGGCTCACCCCCGCCGCGGGACAGGCACTATGGACATATGACCGACAACGCGAACCCCAACGACACCTCCGACCCGCACCTCTGGCTCGAAGAGGTGGAAGGCGCCGACGCGCTCGACTTCGCGCGGACCCGCTCGGACGCCACCCTCGCCACAGCGGAGGCCGACCCGGAGTACCTCGCCCTCGAGCGCGACGCCCGCTCGATCCTCGATGCCTCGGACCGCATCCCGTGGTCGCAGATTCGCGGCGACTGGGCGTACAACTTCTGGCGCGACGCCTCCCACCCCCGCGGCATCTGGCGGCGCATGCCTCTTTCGCAATTTATGACGTCGGGCGGCCCGGATCCCGCCTCGTCGCACTGGGAGCTCCTGCTTGATGTCGACGCGCTCGCGGCGGCAGAGGGCGTCAACTGGGTCTACGCGGGCACCGTGGTGCGCAGGCCCGCGGACGACCGGGCGCTCTGTTTGCTCTCGAAGGGCGGGGCGGACGCCGTCGTCGTGCGTGAGTTCGACCTGGCGACGGCCGACTTCGTCCCCGACGGCCTCTGGCTGGACGAGGCCAAGCAGGACGTGTCCTGGGTCGACGAGGACACGGTCGCAGTGGTCTCTGCGGCCGAGGCTGCGACGTCGTCCGGATACGGTCGGCGCGTGCAGCTGTGGCGCCGCGGCGAGGGCCTGTCGGCCGAGGCGATCTGGGAGGGAGAGGTCGACGACGTCGCCGTGGGCTTTTCCAAGGATCCGGAGACCGGGCGCGAGGTGGCCACGCGCGCGCTCGACTTCCACAACGCCGCATACGCCGTGCGTTCGGGCCCGGAGGAGGACTGGAGCCCGCTCGACATCCCGACCGACTGCCGCCTCGTGCAGACGGCCGACCATCTCATTCTGCTGCCGCGCGAGGCCGCGGAGATCGCAGGCACTCGGATTCCCGCGGGCGGCATCGGAGCGCTTCGTTGGTCCGACGTCATCGACGGGTCGCCGCGCGCGGAGGTGCTGTGGGAGCCTTCCGCGAGCCAGGCGCTCGAGGACATCTCGGTCACGCGCGGCGGGCTGCTGTGTACGGTGCTCGACGACGTCCAGTCGAGCTTGTTCTGGCTGCGGCCGGGCGCGAACGGCTGGACCCATACGCCTGTAGAGGGGCTTGCCGAGAACGCGGAGGTCACGGTCACCGCGACCGATCGTTTCACTTCCGACGTGGCGGTGCTGGCCCTGAGTAACCCGGTCACCCCGCCGTCATTGGTGACGATCGACGGGGACGTGCTGGCGCAGACGCCGGCGCGCTTTGACGCGAAGAACGTGGTGGTCGAGCAGCATTTCGCGGAATCGGACGACGGTACGCGTGTGCCGTATTTCGTGATGCGGCGCAGCGACGTGGACGGCCCCGCACCGACGGTCCTCTACGGCTATGGGGGATTCGAGATCGCGATGACGCCGTCGTACGCGGCGCTCCGGGGAAAGCTGTGGGTCGAGCGCGGCGGGCATTATGTCGTCGCGGGGATCCGGGGCGGCGGCGAGTACGGCCCGGGCTGGCACGCGGCGGCGTTGCGCGAGAAGAGGCCGCGCGCGTACGAGGACTTCGCGGCCGTCGCGCGTGACGTCGTGCGGCGCGGTCTCTCTACGCCCGAGCAGCTCGGCGCTTACGGCGGGTCGAACGGTGGGCTGCTGATGGGCGTGATGCTCACGCGATACCCTGAGCTGTTCGGGGCGATCGGGTGCGCGGTGCCGCTGCTCGATATGCGCCGGTACAACAGGCTCCTCGCGGGGGCGTCGTGGATGGCTGAGTACGGCGATCCGGATGTGCCCGGTGATTGGGAGTTCATCTCGCGGTATTCGCCGTATCAGCAGGTCGCGAAGGAGCCGACCTATCCCCCGGTGTTCCTCACGACGTCGACTCGCGACGACCGCGTGCACCCGGGGCACGCGCGGAAGATGGTCGCCGCGCTCGAGGCAGCCGGGCAGGACGTGACGTACTTCGAGAACACCGAGGGCGGGCACGCGGGTGCGGCCGATAATTCGCAGGAGGCGCGCAAGAACGCGCTGCTGTACTGGTTCCTCGCTAAGCGGCTGGGACTTTACTGATCCAGTCGAGCACGGCGCCGAGGATCGGCTCCGGGGTGCGCGCCCACCTGTTATGGCCGAGGTCGGCATCGATGTGCCGCATCGTGCGCGGGGCGTTCGGGAAGAAATCGAGCCAGTAGCGCGCGGCGGACTGCGGTGCGAGCTCGTCGCCCGGGAGCGTGATCGCGAGCGCCGGCGTGCGCACCTTCTTCATCCCCTCGAGGTAGTCGACATCTGCGCCGAGCGGGTTCATCCGGCCGGTGCGTGCGAGCTGCGACCAGTCGAGCATCCGCCGGCCGGGCTGCAGACCCTCGCCACCGAAGAACGACGCGGGCACGGCGCCGAACAGTCCCGCGCCGATAGGCAGGACCACCGATCCGGCCCGCAATCGGCGGCCGACGTGCGGGGCGTATCCGCGATGGAATGGGGACTGGGTCGCCACGCCTATGACGCCGGACAGTCCCCTCCCCGGGGTCTGCACGATCGCCTCGCGCGCGGCGTAATACGCGGCGAGCTGGCCGCCTTGGGAGTGTCCGAGCATGTACAGCGGGAGTTCCGGGCCCGCCGTGTGCGCGCGGAGGGTGTCCACGGCGAGCGGGAAGTCCTTCGCTGCGGCGTCGTGATAGCCGGTGGGTATTGCCTTGCGGCCTACGCCGATGGTGCTGGTTCCTTGCCCGGGGAGTTCGGTGCTCGCGGCGGTGTACCCGGCGGCGGCGAAGGCTTCGGCGATGGGGTCGTAGTACCGGGCGCCGACGGCGATCCCGGGGAGGATGAGGAAGAGTCCCTTCGGGGAGGCCGTGGCGGCGTCGAAGATACGGAGCTCGCTCGTGTGCCCGTCGGCATGTTGGAGCGTCGTGATCGTGTCAGGCGTGCGTGCCACGTGCGTTCTATCCCCTCTTGGTGCGGAAATGACGAAGGGCCCTCGTCCGGCGAAATATTACCGCCGGGCGAGGGCCCCGCTTTACGCGGGCGTTTTATCAGACGCCGAGTGCGTGGGCGATCTTGGGCCAGGAGTCGTGCAGGTCGTCCTGCCAGTAGCCCCAGGAGTGCGTGCCGTTCGGCTTGAAGTTGAACGTCGCGGGGATGCCCAGCTCGTTGTAGCGGCGAGCGAGGTTGCCGGTGCAGTAGTTGGTGGCCGCTTCGATGACGCCGCCGACGATGGTCTGGTTCGCCAGTGCCGGGACGTTGTTGCGGATACGCCAGTTCTCGAGGTTCTCGTGCGGCCCGGGCAGGCCGTTACCGGTGGTCACGTAGATCTCCGGGAGCTCGCCGCTATCGCGCTGCTTGACGAGCTCGGGCGCCATGGCGACCGGGTCGTTGTACGCCCAGCGGTCACCCGGGAACGGTCCCCACATGTTGTCGAGGTTCGGTCCGCCGGTGTACTTCGTGACGATGTCGATGGCGGCGTGGCCGATCGGCGTCGCGGTCTCGGCGCAACCGGAGTACGAGCCGACGAACTGGAAGCGGCCCGGCGAGTGGTTCGCGAAGTTGAGGACCGAGGTGCCGGTCATCGAGATGGCGGCGATGCCGCGCTTGCGGTTGCCGTCGACGGCGCCGCCGTAATGGTTTTCGAACTGGAACGGGAGCTCCCAGGTGAGGAAGCGCTCGAGCTGGATCGGCTCCTGCGTCTCCCTGGAGATGCGGGTGCCGGCGTTCGGATCGTGGCGCAGCCAGTCGGTGTAGTAGGTGCCGCGGCCGCCGATGGGGGTCACGGTCCACACGTTCTTGTCGCCCATGAGGTTCTTCACGTCGGTCTGGGCCTGCCAGGTCGCGGAGTCCTCGCCGCCGCCGGCGCCGTTGATGAGGTAGAGGACCGGGGCATTCGCATTGCCGTTGCGCGGAGGCTGAACGATGTTCGGGATCTCGAGCTTCATCGCGTCAGACCACACGGACACGATCTTGCGGCCGTCCGGGAGGTTCGTCTCCACTACCTTCTCACGCTCGGTGGCCTTCGTGTATTGGATCGACGAGTCCTGGGCGTTGGCCGTGCCGACTACGCCGGCAACGGGCGCGAAGCCGAGCGCCAGCACGGCCGCCATGAGCTTCTTACCGAGATGGCGGTTCTTCTTAGCGCGCATGCTCCGGTCCTTCTTTCTTTTTGCTGTTATTCGGATAATTCACACAGTCCGGGGACCCGACCAGGTCGATGACGCCTGGTGAGGCCCCCGGGCTACGGAAGCTGTTGTTAGGCTTCGACCGCTTCGGCGAGCATCGGCCAGGAGTCGTGCAGGTCGTCCTGCCAGTAGCCCCACGAGTGGGTTCCGGCGGGCTTGAAGTTGAACTTCGCCGGGATCTCCAGCTCGTTGAAACGGCGACCGAGGTTCGCGGTGCAGTAGTTGGTCGCAGCCTCGATGACACCGCCGACGATCGCCTGGTTGGCGAGCGCGGGGATGTTGTTGCGGATGCGCCAGTTGTCGAGGGACTCGTGCGGTCCGGGCAGGCCGTTGCCGGTGCTCACGTAGATCGCAGGAAGCGTTCCGTCCTTCTTCTGCTGTACGAACTTCGGCGCCTGGGCGACCGGGTCGTTGTTGACCCAACCCTCTCCCGGGTAGGGGCCCCACATGTTGTCGAGGTTGGCGCCCCCGCGCATTCCGGTGACGATCTCGATGAACGCGTGGCCCGCCGGCGTGGAGGTTTCGGCACAGCCGGAGTACGAGCCGACGAACTGGAATCGGCCCGGATGGTTCTCCGCGATGGTGAGAACCGAGGTGGCGGTCATGGAGATCGCGGAGAGTGCGCGCCTGCCGTTCGTGTTGTACTGCTTTTCGAACGCGTCGGGCAGCTCCTTGGCAAGGTACGTCTCGAATGCCATCGGCTTATCTGTTTCCGTGGCGAACCGCGTCTGAACGTTGGGGTCGTGCTTCCGCCAGTCGGTGTAGTAGGAGAACGCGCCGCCGATGGGAGTAACGGTCCATGCTTGCTTATCGGACATGAACTCCTTGACGTCGGACTGCGCCTGCCAGGTCGCCGAGTCCTCGCCGCCGCCGGCACCGTTAATGAGGTATGAGACGGGTGCAGCGGCGTTGGGATCCGCGGGCTTCTGAACGATGTTCGGAACCTCGATCTCCATCGAATCCGACCACACCGAGACGATGAGGCGGCCGTCTTCCAGTGGCGTTTCGACTACCGGGTTCTCTTCGGTGGCCTTCGTGTACGGAACGTTTTTATCTTGTGCGTTTGCGGTGCCGGCCATGCCGATCACCGGAACCACGCCAACCGCCATGGCTGCCGCCACGACTTTCTTGACGAGATGGCGGTTCTTCGCTGCGCGCATACTCCCAGGCCTGACTTTCTCTTAGATCGTTCTTCGTTGCGACTGGGACCCACAAAGAATAGGCCACCTACGTGAAGAAGCATTCCTTAAAAATGCTTACACCGCAACACTTTCTCATAAGTCACATACGCAACTTAAGTCAAACTATGTAGCTCGTGGACAAACCCCCGCTGGGCGGGGCTTTTCCGTCGCCGTTCAACGTCGGCTGTCCGACGTCAATACTCTTGTATCGTCCATCGTTGCCGAACCGTTACCACTTTAGCCGGGGACTTTTCTTAGGTCACCATCCATGTACGTCAGCGCCCATAAAACACCCCCGACAGCGCCGTTACCAGAGGAAATGAAAGATGCGCCCTCCCTGAATCAGGAAGGGCGCATCTCCAAAACAACTTCGGCCGCGTGGCCGAGGTAAGTGTTACTTCATGAAGCCCTTGGCGAGAGCCTCCTGGAAGTCCTCACCGGTGAAGTAGTCGACAACACCGAAGAGGGTGGAGAAGTTGCTGAAGAAGCCGCTGATGACCTCGCCTGCATCGCCGATGACGCCGAGCTCGGCCGAATCACTGAGGGAACCGAATTCCATGATTACTCCTTGAGAGGTGGTGGCCGGCTTTCCCGACCTCGAGTTTTTGTGACCACTCACCCTGAGTCCCGGGCGAGCGAACGAGCCCGCAGGCTCGGGGCGTATTACTCCGTGCCGCCGATGGCGTCCTCAACCGAGCCGGCGAAGTCGCCGTCACCGAAAGGAGCCTGGAGCGAACCGGCGAATTCGCCGATGAAGCCGAAGGCGTCGCCGACGTTGCCGAGCAGATCAGAGATGGCACCGAAGTCAGGCATATTTCTCTCCCAGATTGATGTTGTTGTTCCTCGTCGCCGAGGACATGAGCGTAGGGGCCGTATTCAACCCCCGGGTTTCGAACTGTGACGGCGCACGGCCGCGATAGCCGCAACTTCCCCCTCACTGTCGACCTGAATTCTGCCACAACAAAACGTTAGGTCAACAGCAAAAACGGCGTAGCGCATGTCACGTACCGCGCACTCGCACGCCTCGGAAATTCCAGTTGTAACGTCAACAATCCACCCTAAGAAGCTGTTTAACTCGGATTATGAATTCGTTCTTTATTTTTCTCAGAACAACGTGGACCATTAATTAACTTAGGGTTCACTTGCTCATCATGTTGCCGACGTCAGCGTCGTGAGCAGGTTCACAACGTTTAGGGGTGTAATTGGGCACGAAAAACGCCCCGCGGGAATGCTTTTCGCATCCCTGCGGGGCGTTTCGGGGCGGACGGGCCGCTTAGAAGCCCATGTCTCCCATGCCGCCGTCGGCGCCCGGCATTGCCGCACCGGCGGGCTCCGGCTTATCGGCGACAACGGCCTCCGTCGTCAGGAACAGAGCCGCAATGGACGCCGCATTCTGCAGCGCCGAGCGGGTGACCTTGACCGGGTCGTTGATGCCCGCGGCGACGAGATCCTCGTACTCGCCGGTGGCGGCGTTGAGACCGTTGCCCACCTCGAGGCCGCGGACCTTCTCCGCCACGACGCCCGGCTCGAGGCCGGCGTTGAAGGCGATCTGCTTGAGCGGAGCGGACAGCGCGGACTTGACGATGTTCGCGCCGGTGAGCTCCTCGTCGGTGAGGCCGAGGGCGTCGATGACCTTCTCGGACTGCACGAGAGCCACGCCGCCGCCTGCGACGATGCCCTCTTCGACGGCTGCCTTGGCGTTGCGCACGGCATCCTCGATGCGGTGCTTGCGCTCCTTGAGCTCGACCTCGGTGGCCGCACCGGCACGGATGACGGCGACGCCGCCGGCCAGCTTGGCGAGGCGCTCCTGCAGCTTCTCGCGGTCGTAATCGGAATCGGAGTTCTCGATCTCGGCGCGGATCTGGTTGACGCGGCCCTCGATCTGGGACTCGTCTCCGGCGCCCTCGACGATCGTGGTCTCGTCCTTGGTGACGACGACCTTGCGTGCCTTACCGAGGAGCGAGAGCTCGGCGGTGTCGAGCGAGAGGCCGACCTCTTCGGAGATGACCTGGCCACCGGTGAGGATGGCGATGTCGGCGAGCATGGCCTTGCGGCGGTCGCCGAAGCCCGGAGCCTTGACGGCGACGGACTTGAAGGTGCCCTTGAGCTTGTTCACCACGAGCGTGGACAGAGCCTCGCCCTCGACGTCCTCGGCGATGATGAGGAGCGACTTGCCCTCGCCGATGACCTTCTCGAGGAGTGGGAGGAGGTCCTTGACCGTGGAGATCTTGCCCGAGACGAGCAGGAGGTACGGATCCTCGAGCACGGCCTCCTGGCGCTCCGGGTCGGTCATGAAGTACTGGGAGATGTATCCCTTGTCGAAGCGCATGCCCTCGGTGAGCTCGAGGTCCAGGCCGAAGGTGTTGGACTCCTCGACCGTGATGACGCCTTCCTTGCCGACCTTGTCCATGGCCTCGGCGATGAGCTCGCCGATGGTCGGGTCCGCAGCGGAGATACCGGCGGTGGCAGCGATCTGCTCCTTGGTCTCGATCTCCACGGCGGTGGAGATGAGGTTCTCTGCAACAGCGGCGGTGGCCTTCTCGATGCCACGCTTGAGGCCCATCGGGCTCGAGCCGGCCGCGACGTTGCGGAGGCCCTCGCGCACGAGTGCCTGGGCGAGCACGGTCGCCGTGGTGGTGCCGTCGCCTGCGACGTCATCGGTCTTCTTGGCGACCTCCTTGACGAGCTCCGCACCGATCTTCTCGTAGGAGTCCTCGAGCTCGATCTCCTTGGCGATCGACACGCCGTCGTTGGTAATGGTCGGGGCGCCCCACTTCTTCTCGAGCACCACGTTGCGGCCCTTGGGGCCGAGGGTGACCTTCACGGCATCGGCGAGCTGGTTGAGACCGCTCTCCAGTCCGCGACGTGCCTCTTCGTCGAAAGCAATAGTCTTTGCCATCTTGGTACGTCTTCCTTCGTGTTTGTGACACGCGATGGTCGAGCGCGACGCCCGCGACGGACGAACGGCGTGTCTGGACCGATCTCGCCGCCCCGACCAGAGTTCAGTTTGTTTAGCACTCTGATTAGTAGAGTGCCAAGCCCTTTTCTAGCACTCTCCGTGGGCGAGTGCAAGGTTGTGAACGCCGTTGTAAGCGCTGGCCAGCGCTTACTTCGCCCCGGCACGCCGGCGGCCGACTAGCATTGCGGGCATGACGACGCGCACCGAACGCCAACTTCTCCACGAGGTCGACATAAACGCGCCGGTCGAGCGCGTCTGGGAGCTCATTTCCGACGTGCGCAACGCGCCGCAATGGAGCAGCCAGGCACGCAAGGTGTTCGCTTTCGGCGGAACGACGAAGCTGGGCACCTTTTCGGTCAATCTCAACCACCGCGGCGTCATCGCGTGGTCGACCTGGGCCAAGGTGACCGACTTCCAGCCCGGCAAGCGCTTCGCGAACGAGGTCGGTATGGCCGGCGCGACATGGGTGTTCGAGCTGGAGCCGGGGCCGAAGGACGGGACCACGCGCCTGCGCCAGTTCCGGGAGACCTACTACCCGCGCGGGTTTATCGCGGGACGGATCGTCACGCCCGCAATGGGTGGCGAGCAGCCGTACAACGAATTCATGGGCGCCCGCGTCGGCGAATCGCTGGAGAAGATCAAGAACATCGTCGAGACCGGGTAGGTTCGCGGCGGCCGTTCCGTACTATCGACACCATGGCTAACAAGAAGGTCCGCAGCTTCGAGTCCGAGATCGAGATCAACGCGCCCGTCTCCACCGTGTGGGAGATCGTGGGCGAAGTGGAGAACGCCCCGAAGTGGGCGCCGACCACGAAGAAGGTCCGCGCGCTCGGCGGTCGCACGAAGAACGGGACGTGGTCGCTCAACCTCAACAAGCAGGGCCCCGTCTTCTGGCCGACCACCTCGAAGGTCGTCGACTACGTGCCGGGTCGGCGCATCTCGAATATGGCGACAAACGGCTCGGAGTGGGTTTTCGAACTGTCCGAGGGCGCTGGAGGCGCGGGCACGACGACCCTCAAGCAGTACCGCGACGCCCCTGCCCCGGTGGTCTCCCTTTTCGAGAACGTGATTTCCAAGGCCACCGGCGGTGAGGACAAGTTCTCCGAGGGCCTCGGCAAGGGCGTCAACTCCTCGCTCAAGCGCATCAAGGCGCTCGCCGAGCAGCGGTCCGTCTAGCTCCTCGCCGGTGTCCACCGCACGTCTTCCTACCGCACGTCGTAGGTTTCGCGCCGGCCTCGCAGCACTTGCCTGCACTGCGCTGTGTGGTTGCGCGCTGCTCCCCGAGTCCGCGCCCGAGCGGCCCGTGCAGGAGCAGGCGGGGCCGCCCCTCGGCGCGCAGGTCCCCTCGGACTGGCAGGACCTTCGGCACCGCTCCGGCCTGGTCTACTCGGTGCCGCCGGAGTGGGCCGTGGTCGCCGAGGACGCTCCCGAGGCGGCCGACGATTCGCTCGACTGGGGCTTCGGGGTTCTGACGTCGGCCAACGCAGAAGCCCAGCGCGGCTACTGCTCGCTGCCCGGGACCTCATCGTTCCGGGTGCGCGTGGGGCTCACGGAACCGGCGCAGGGGGACGCGGAGTCGATCACGGCGTCGATGTCGCGGTCGATGGGCGACGCGATGGACACGATGTTCTCCGAGCACGGCTCGGAGGTCGACCTCGGCAGCGCGGACAAGATCGGTGTCTCCGGCACTTTGGCTTACCACCAGACCATTCGGGGCACCCCGAACGAACCCCGCTCGATCTGTACTCCCCCGACCATCCGCGCCGACGTCATCGGAGTGAGTATCGGTAGCCCCGAGTCCCCCGAGACCGTGGCGCTCCTGCTCATGACAGACGAGGACGAGCCGGGCGTCGAGCCGGAGGCCGTGATCGATCAGGTTCTCGGCTCGCTGCGCTTCGACAACATGGTTTAGCGCCAGCTTTGCGAGTAGCCCCATTTGCCGACGCTCGGGTGCACCATTCGACTTCGCCTGCCCGGGCCCGAACAATTGACTATAAATAGGTATGCGTATGCGCGTCGGATGAATGGAGCTTGATCGTGAGCAACGAAGCACGCGGCGAGGGCGATTCCCACGACTCTGGGTATCTTCACGGTCCGCGCACGAAAAGGATGACCGTGTCCCCGAGCGCGGCGACGGAGCCCTCCGGGGGCAAGCGCGTCGCGACGCTCGCGCCCGAGACGCTAGGGCTGCTGTCGACGATGCCGCGCCAGGGCGGATTCGGTCCTCCGACGTCAGACGGTTTCTCGCAGAAGGACTACACGCATCCGGCCGCCGGCTATGGCGCCGCAATGTCGGTGGCAGGCGTCATGCTGCGTGAACGCCTGCCGCTCCAGGTCGCACATTCGGTGGTCCGAATGAACCACGACCGGGTCTCCTACGACTGCCCGGGCTGCGCATGGCCGGACGATCAGAAGATCACGATGGATGTGTGCGAAAACGGGATCAAACACGCCGCGTGGGAGATGACCCGCGAGCGCGCCAGGGGCGGGTTCTTCGCCGAGCACACGGTGAGTGAGCTCGCGACATGGAGCGATTACGCGCTCGAGGAGCAAGGCCGGCTGACCGAACCGATGGTGTACGACGCCGAGTCCGACCACTATGTCCCGATCTCGTGGGACGATGCGTTCGCCCTGTACGGCGAGGAAATGCGCAAGCTCGATTCTGCCAATGAGGCTTCGTTCTACACCTCTGGTCGGCTGAGCAACGAGGCATCGTTCCTGTACGGAGTGATGTGTCGCGCCCTCGGCACGAACAACATGCCCGACTGCTCGAATATGTGCCACGAGGCGTCGGGCCGGGCGCTCACGGCTTCGATCGGTACCGGTAAGGGCACCTGCGACTTCGAGGATTGGAACGAGACGGACGCGCTGTTCATTCTCGGCTCCAACTCGGCCTCCAACGCCCCGCGAGCGCTCACCACTTTCGCCGAGGCGGTCCGCCGCGGCGCCGACGTCGTGCACGTCAACCCGTTGTTCGAGGCCGGCGCGACGAGGACCATCGTCCCGCACGAAATCTCCCGAATGGCAACCTTCCAGGCCACGGACACCGCGACCGCATCGCTGCAGGTGCGGCCAGGCGGCGACATGGCGCTGATTCGCGGGATGTCGAAGGTCGTCTTCGAGGCAGCCGAGCACGATCCGGATGTCCTCGACCACGAGTTCCTTTCCGGGTACACCAACGGCCTCGAGGCCTACCGCGAACTATGCCGAACGACGTCGTGGGACGAGATCACCACGCAATCGGGACTGGACGAGGACTCGATTCGCCGCGCCGCGAAGATCTATCTGCGGGCCGAAAAGGTCGTGATCAGCTGGTGCCTCGGTGTGAGCCAACACGAGCACGGAGTGGATCAGGTGCGTGAGATCGTCAACCTGCTCATGCTGCGCGGCAACATCGGACGGCCCGGCGCCGGCCCGTCCCCGATCCGCGGACACAGCAACGTCCAGGGAAACCGGACGTGCGGCGTCAACCACCACCCCTCCGAGGAACTTCTGACGGCCACGGATGCCGAATTCGGGATCGACAGCCCCCGCGAGGATGGTCTGGGCACCGTCGACACGATCGAGGCGATGCACGACGAGAAGGTCAAGATCTTCGTCGGCATGGGTGGCAACTTCGTGCGCGCCGTGCCCGACCCCGAATACACGGCAGAGGCGTTGCGCAAGTGCGCGCTCACGGTGCAGGTGTCGACGAAGCTCAATCGTTCGCATCTCGTCCACGGCCGCAAGGCGCTCATCCTCCCGTGTCTCGCGCGCACCGAAATCGACGAGCAGGCCTCGGGGCCGCAGGGCGTCACGGTCGAGGACATGATGAGCATGGTTCACATGTCCGTCGGGCATCGCGAGCCCGCGTCAGACAACCTCATGTCGGAGCCGGCAATCCTCACGCGACTGGCACGCGCGGCGATGCCCGAAAGTTCGATCGACTGGGAAGGCTTCGCGGCGAACTACGACACGATCCGCGAGTCGATGGCACGCGTCCTCCCTGGTTTCGAGGGCATGAACGAGCTCATCCGGCAGCCTGGTGGCTTCCGCATCCCGCAGCCGCCGAGGGAGCGACAGTTCACGACGCCGTCGAAGCTCGCGGAGTTCTCGTTGGAGGCGCTGCCCGACGTCATCCCCACCGATCCCGAAACTCTCGTACTCCAGACCATGCGCTCACACGACCAGTGGAACACAACGATCTACTCGAACAATGATCGCTACCGCGGCATCAAGAATGTGCGCGAGATGATCATGCTCAACCCGGAGGACATGCGTGCCCGCGGGATTTCCGAGGGGGATCCCGTGGACATTACGTCGACGAGCCGCGACGGCACGCAGCGCACACTTCGCGGGTATCGCGCCATCGGATACAACACGCCGGTCGGTAGCGCGGCGGGCTACATGCCGGAGATGAATGCGCTGCTGAGCGTCACCGATTTCTCCACGCAATCCGATCAGCCGATCATGAAGAACATTTTCGTCAAGGTCGCGCCGTCGGCGTAGGTGAGAAGGTTCTACTCTGGGTACATGATCTCCCCGAAGGACGACTCCACCACCGATTCGAATTCTGCGTCCGAGTCCGTCGACGCGCTACGCCCACTCGTTGCCGCGCAGATGGAGCAGGCGAAGACCGATCTCTCCGCGCTCGTGGCGCTGCCCAGTGTGCACGGCGCCGAACCGGAAGCGTGCGCCGAGGCCGCCGCGACGGTGGTCGAGCTCCTCGCGGGCCTCGCCATCCCGGGGATCGGCCGCGAGCAGATCCAGCAGATCGAGACCTCGGACGGGTCGACGACCATCGTCGCGCACCGCGACGCCGAGGGTGATAAGCCGACGGTTCTGCTGTACTCGCACTACGACGTGCAGCCGGCCGGGGATCTCCAGGCGTGGACGGCGTCCCCGTGGGAGCTCACCGAGCGCGAGGGCCGCTGGTACGGGCGCGGCGCCGCGGACTGCAAGGGCAACTTCGTGGTGCATCTCGCCTCGCTGCGCGCGCTCGCCGAGCTCGCCGGCGACGGCGCCGATCCGCTCGACGGCCTCGGGCTGACGCTCGTCGTCGAGGGCTCCGAGGAGACCGGCGGCGGAGGGCTCGACGATCTTGTCGCCTCGCGCCCCGAGCTGTTCGCCGCGGACGCGATCTGCATCGTCGACTCGGGCAACGCGGCCGTGGGCGTGCCGACGCTGTCGACATCTCTTCGCGGCACCGCGAACGTGACGGTCACGGTCGACACCATGGCCGCCGGCGTGCACTCGGGCCAGTTCGGTGGGGCGGCGCCCGATGCGCTCGCCGCGCTCATCTCGATGCTGTCCTCACTGCGCGACCCGGCCACCGGCGCGACCACGATCGACGGCGTCGATTTCACAGGCACCTGGTCCGGCATGCCCTACGACGAGAACATCTTCCGCTCGGACGCGGGCATCCTCGACGGCGTCGAGGTCTCCAACGCCGCGCCGGTCGCGGACCTCGTGTGGGCGCGCCCCACCGCGACGGTGCTCGGCATCGACTGCCCGCCTGTCGAGGGCGCCATCGGCGCGGTGCAGCCCACGGCCCGCGCGCTGATCAACCTGCGGATCCCGCCGGGCATGGACCCGTCCGCGGCGCAGGACGCGCTCGTCGCGCATCTGGAGGCCCGCGCCGCCTGGAATGCGCGCGTCACCTGCGATAAGGGTGCGGTCGCACATCCATTTATGACGTCAGACGGCGCGTCCACCGGGTCCGTCGAGGCTCTGCTCGGCGAGGCCCTCGCCTCCGCCTACGGCGCCGGCGAGGTCGCGGAGATCGGCTCCGGCGGGTCGATCCCGCTCACGACCGTCCTGCAGGAGGCCCACCCGGCCGCGCAGATCGCGCTCTACGGCGTGGAGGACCCGGCGGCCGCGATCCACTCCCCGGACGAGTCCGTCGACCCGACCGAGATCGAGCGCATCGCGCTCGCGCAGGCGGCGTTCCTGCGCGCGTTCAGCTCCGTGGGCAGGTAAAGACCGCGACCATCTCGGCCTCGCGGTCGGAGTCGTCCTCTGCGACCGTCGATGTGACGGTATAGGTATCGCCCTCGACTCCGATCTGGGCGGACTGCTTGTGGTGATCCTCGGCCTCCCAGTCCTCGTCGCCCGGCCCGTCGAATTCGAAGTCGTCGAGGCGCGGCGGGTTGTGCATGTCGATCTCGACCTCGAGCAGGCCGTCATCGTCGCGCCCGGCGTCGAACTCGAGCTGTTCCACGCCGTCATCCGAGCCCCATTCGCAGTGCGAGCGGGACAGGTCAGCCTCGACGGGCTGTCCGTCGATGAGGACCCGAACGCCGCCGGTTTCCGAACCGCCGATTTCGGAGTCGCGAGTCTCGCTCGCCGATTCTTGAACCGTCGTCGCAGGCTCGGCTGCGCCCGCCTGAGTGGAAGCCTGCTCGCCGTCATCGGAAGAACATGCGGCGAGCGCGAACGCCACCGCAGGTAGAACGGATAGTGCCAGTGTTGTCCTCGTTGTATGTCGCATAAGCCGGAGATTAACTACCGAACATGAAAGCCACGTGAAGACGCCGGAGGCGACTTCTGTAGCAAGATTGTGGGCATGCACGAGCACTCCCCTCTCCCCCGCGCAGCCCAAGAGCTCATCACCCCGGACGAGTACCTGCGCATTCTCGATACCCAGCTCACCCCGCTTCCCACCGAGCGGCGCCGAGTCGCGCAGTCGCAGGGCTGCGTGCTCGCCGCCGACGTGCACGCGCAGACCCCCACGCCCGCGTTCACGAACTCGGCGATGGACGGGTTCGCGTGCCGCCTGGCCGATATCGAGAAACAGGGCGTGCCAGCGAAGATGCCCGTGTCGGCGGACGTTCCCGCCGGTAACCCGCTCGTCGTCCTCGCGCCGCGCACGGTCGCTCGCATCATGACCGGAGCGCCGGTGCCCGACGGCGCCGACACGATCGTTCCCGTCGAGGACACCGACGTCCCCGCGGGCCCTCACGAGCTGCCCTCCGAGGTACGGATCGAGACGGCGCCAAAGCCTGGGGCGCATATCCGCAAGGCCGGCGAGATCATGGGCGCGGGCGACGTCGTCGCCGAGAAGGGGCAGGTGATCACGCCGTTCTCGATCGGCGGCATCCTGTCCGCCGGAGTAACCGAGGTCGAGGTCGTCCCGCTGCCTCGCGTGCTCGTCATCTCTACGGGCGCAGAGCTGATGTCCGCGTCGGGCGGTTCGGCCTCGCTCGACGACGGCGGCACGTTCATCAACGACTCGAACGGCCCGATGATCGCGGCGCTCCTGCGACAGTGGGGCTGCACGGACGTCCACAACACCTCCGTCAACGACGACCCCGAGGCACTCGCCGAGGTCATCTCCGACCACGCGGGCCTCGTCGACCTCGTCGTCACGACCGGTGGCGTGTCCGCGGGAGCGTACGACCCGCTGAAGATGCTCGCCGACTCCGGCCGCGACGACATCGACCTGCACTTCCTGAAGGTCGCGCAGCAGCCGGGAAAACCGCAGGGCTACGGCACAATCGGCGATGCGCGGATCATGATGCTCCCGGGAAACCCCGTGAGCGCTTTCGTTTCCGCGTGGCTGTACGTGCGTCACGTCGTCGGCCGGATGAGCACCCACCCCACGCGCCTCGCACACGTCACCGGCCGGATGTCGGAGTCGCTCGGCCCGTTCGGCGGCAAGCGGCGTTTCGTGCCTGCCGTGCTCTCGGGCGGCGAGTTCTCGCTGCTCGGCGCCGACCGCGGATTCTCGCACGCCGCATCCACGCTGCACCGCGCGAACGTGCTCCTCATCGTCGAACCTGACACCGCTGCGGCCGCGGGCGACGAAATGCGCGCCATCGCCATCGACCGCTCCGCCGTGTAAGCATGGCTTCCAGGGTCGCGATCATCCTCGCCGCGGGAACCGCACGGCGCATGGGTGGGGTGTCGAAAACCGAGCTGGAGCTGCACGGCCGCTCGCTCGTCGCCCATGTCATCGAAGGTGCACGCGCGGCCGGGTTCGCACCGCTCGTTGTTGCCCCGCCCGGGCTTGAGCTGCCCGACGGCACCGCGCGCTGCCTCGAGGATCCGCCGTTCGGAGGTCCTGCTGCGGGGTTGCTCGCCGGGGTGCACCACTCCCCTGGCGCCGATACCTACGCGCTTCTCGCCGGCGACTCCCCATACGCACCGCGCGCGCTCCCGGCCCTCCTCGCGGCCCTGCGCTCCGGCACCTCTATATCCGTCACGTATGACGTCGCACGTCCCGATCCTCAAGGCGGCAAGGCCTCCTTCCTGCCGTCGGTGGTGCGCGGCGAGTCCCTCCGCGCCCGCGCGGACTCCCTCGCGCCCGGGGGCGCGCACGGTCTCTCGCTACGCGGCCTTCTCGCCGACATGTCCTGCATCGACGTGCCGGTTGCCGACTGGGAAACCGTGACCTCCGACGTCAACACCTGGGAAGATTTACGTGATCTGCGCAGCCGGGACTCGTAGCACCGGAAACTCACAACAGTTGAAGAGGATCTCGAGATGACAGACGTAAAGCTCACTCCCAACCTCTCGCTCTACATGGTCGACGTGTTCGGCGGAAGGGCCATGGACGGGAACCCGGTGGCCGTGGTGACCGGAGGCGAAGGCCTAGGCGACGACGAGATGGCACGGGTCACGCGGTGGTTCGACCTGTCCGAGACCGTCTTCCTGCTTCCCGCAACCACTCCGGACGCGGACTATCAGGCGCGGATATTCACCCCGTCCCGCGAGCTTCCGTTCGCCGGTCACCCGACGCTCGGGGTGTGCCATGTCTTCGCGGAACTTTTCGGGCGTGGCGGGGACGCATTCGTCCAGGAATGCGGGGCGGGCCTGGTGACGATCCGCCGGACGTCGGAAGGCTTGCTGTCGTTCGCGGCGCCGCCTCTGTTCCGCTCGGGACCTGCCAGCGCGGCCGAGCTCGACGAGGTCGTGCGGTTCCTCGGGATCACCACCGACGACGTCATCGACGCCGCGTGGATCGACAACGGACCGGGCTGGCTCGGCGTACGCCTTGCGTCGTCGGCCGAGGTGCTCGAACTCTCGCTGGCCGGGAGCTGGCCGTCGGAGATCAATGTCGGCGTGGTGGGCCCGCATGAGACCGGGGACGCGGAGGTCGATTTCGAGGTCCGGGCCTTCTTCTCGGCGCCCGACGGCTCCATCCGCGAAGATCCAGTGACGGGCAGCCTCGGCGCATCGACCGCGACGTGGCTGCGCGAATCGGGCGTGGTCGACGGCGGTTACGTGGCCGCGCAGGGGACCGCTCTCGGTCGGAATGGGCGCGTGCGGATTTCTTTCGACGCAGAGGGTTGCGCGTGGGTGGCGGGCGAGACGTTCACCCACGTGGCGGGGTCTCTCGACCTCGGCAGGCTAGGTGGTTTTTCGGGCTAGATGCCGCGCCCGGCTGCGGAGGCGAAGCCGAGCCACGTGTGGCGATTCCCCGCCCAGCACCAACCGACCTTCGGCGCGCCCTTGCGCTCGGCGCCGTCTCGGCCGGTGCCGCCGCTGATC
>NZ_DYXM01000115.1 GCF_020742175.1 Dietzia timorensis | reverse complement strand
CACCGAGGACTCCTTCTCCGACGGGGGTCAGTACCTCGACACCGCCGACGCGGTGGCTCACGGGCGCGAGCTCGTCGCAGCGGGCGCCGACATCGTCGACGTCGGCGGCGAATCGACCCGGCCAGGGGCCGTGCGAGTGCCCGCGGACGAGGAGGCCGCGCGGGTCGTTCCCGTCGTACGCGACCTCGCCGCGGCCGGCGCCGCCGTGAGCGTCGACACGATGCGCGCGGCCGTCGCCGAAAAGTCCATCGCAGCCGGCGCACACCTCATCAACGACGTCTCCGGCGGCATGGCCGACCCGGACATGGCTCGAGTCGTCGCCGAGGCGGGCGTGCCGTGGATCCTCATGCACTGGGTGAGCCCCGACGATTTCGCCTCCGGTGCCGGCGGCGCCGCGCACGCGGGTTCCGACGTGGTCGCCGACGTCATCGACCACCTTCGCCGCCGCGTCGACGCCGCGATCTCCGCCGGGGTGCGCCCCGAACAGCTCATCCTCGATCCCGGCCTCGGCTTCGCAAAGACCGCCGAGGACAACTGGGAGCTCCTGCGGCGCTACGACGAGCTCGCTTTGCTCGGATATCCCGTCCTCATCGCCGCCTCACGCAAGCGCTTCCTCGGCACACTTCTCGATGACGGCGCAGGTCCGCGCCCCGCAAGCGGTCGCGACCACGCCACCGCGGCGATCTCGGCGATGGCCGCCCGCGAAGGGGCGTGGGGCGTGCGTGTCCACGACGTCGCCCCGAGCGCGGACGCGGTGCGGGCCGCCGCGGCCTGGCGCGGGCAGGCGCGACGAGGACACCAGGCGCCGAGCCCGAAAGGGGAGCGATGACCGACCGCATCGAGCTACGCGGGCTAAAAGTCCGCGGCAACCACGGCGTGTTCGACCACGAGCGCCGCGACGGGCAGGACTTCTACGTCGACATCGTGGTGTGGGCGGACCTCACCGCCGCTGCGGCGTCCGACGAGCTCGCCGATACCCTCGACTATTCGGCGCTCGCGGAGATCGCCTCGGCGATCGTCGGCGGGGAGCCGTGCGACCTCATCGAGCGCGTGTCCGGCCTTATCGCCGATGCTGTGATGGAGCGCGATTCCCGGATCCGCGCCACCGAGGTGACCGTGCACAAGCCACAGGCGCCGATCGACGCGGAGTTCGCCGACGTCGCGGTCGTCGCGTGTCGCGAGAGGGCCGGCCGCGGCGCAGACGAGAGGGGGCGACCGTGAACTCCCAGCCCGTCCACACCCCGCCCCGCGGTTTCGCCGCGCCGATCTACCACACCGTGCTCTCGCTGGGCTCCAACCTCGGCGACAGCGAGGCGCTCGTCGCATGGGTCGTCGCCAACGCGCGCCGGCTCGGCAGCGTCAAGGCCGTGTCCAGCATGTACTCGACGCCGCCATGGGGAGGGGTCGAACAACCGGATTTCCGGAACGTCACCATGTCCGTCGAATCCGAGTACACCCCGCGCCAGTGGTTGCTGTGGGGAAGCAACCTCGAGGCCCGAGCGATGCGCACCCGCGAAGTCCGCTGGGGTCCGCGCACGCTCGACGTCGATGTCATCGCCTCCTGGCTCCTCGCCGATGACGGCGGCCCCCTCGATGTCGTCTCCGACGATCCGGACCTACTCCTTCCTCATCCCCGCGCCCACGAGCGTGCCTTCGTACTGACCCCGTGGCTCGAAATCGAGCCGCACGCAGAGCTGCACGGACGGCCTATCGACGAGCTTCTCGCCGAGACGAGCGAGGACGAGCGTGCCGCAATCCGCCTCATCGGACCGGTGCCGGACATCGACGCGGACCAGCCACCGGTCCGCGCGGAGTAGCCGCCGTGGATCGGACCTCGTGGCTCACCGTCGTCCTTGTCGCGACATGCTCCGTGGCCGCAGGGATCGGCGCAGGGGTGCGGCTTTTTTCGTCGATGCCGCCGCTCACGTACGTCACGCTTGTCCCGCTCTCCGTAGTCATGGGCGTGGATCTGTTCCTGGGGTGGCGGGTGCGATCGGCCGTGGAATCCGAGCGGGTCGGGCTCGACCGCTCGCAGCTGAGCCCGCACACGATCGTCGTCGTGCTCGCGTTGGCGAAGGCGTCCACGGTGCTCGGCGCGGTGGTCGCCGGACTCGCCGCGGGCTATGCCATTCCGCTCGCGCGCCGCGCAGGCGAGGTGACCGCGGCGGCGTCGGATCTGCCGGTCGCGATCGTTCTCGCGGTGCTCGGCGCCGTGCTGTGCGGGGTCGGCCTGCTCGTGGAGACCTGGTGCAAGGTGCCGCCGGGCGACGATCCGGCCGAGCCGATGCGCGGCGCCTCGCCCGCCTGAGTCCGTACGCCTTGCCACAACGGTCACATCCGTTGACCTGCGCACCGTATGACCGGGTAATGTGCGGGGTATGAGTGCCGATCGTCCACCGCAGCAGCCGCACCCCGGCAACCAGTGGCCCTCGCAGGGCCCGTGGGAGCAACAGGGTGATGCGCCGCGGCCTGCGGGAGAGCCGCCGCAGGTCCACGGCGTTCCGGTGGCGTCCGGTGAGCGTCGCCCGGAGGGGTCGCGCCCGAAATCGCCGCAGTCCGGTCTGCGTATGGCACAGCTGGCGATGGCGGTGCTGTTCGCCCTCGCCATGGTGGCGACCGTCGTCATGGTGTTCAGCGACAACGAACTGTGGATGCGCATCGGCCTCCTCGCCGCGCTGTGGTCCGCACTGGTCGGGGCGCTGCTCTTCGCGCGCGAACGCCGCCAGACGCAAACCTCGGCCGACCGCGAGGCCGAGCTCAAGCGCGTGTACTCCCTCGAGCTCGAATCGGAGGTTTCGGCCCGCCGCGAGCGCGAGCTGAGCCTGCGCGAGGAACTGCGCGAGGAGGTGCGGGCGGAGAACGAGGAATCGATCAGCTCGCTGCGCGTCGAGGTTATGGCGCTGCGCAGCCAGCTCGAACAGCTCGGCGTGCAGCCGATCGTCGACGGCGACCCGGCGGTGGGCTCGCGGACCTCGCATCCGCTGCTCGCAGGCCGCACCGGCGATGCCGAGGACGCGGCTCGCCCCCGGCAGGACGAGGCGCGGGAGCCCCAGGAGCATCCGGTGCCCGAGCGGCCCGTCGCCCAGGAGCGCCCCGCGTCGCAGACCCCGCCGCGCCCGCGGCCATACGACGAGATGCCGAGTACCGAGGTCACCTCGTCGATGCGCAAGCTCCGTCCGCAAAACACGGAGGCGGAGGCCCCCGGCGCCTCGCCGTGGGCGCCGCCGAGCGCCCCCGCCGCGCGCGAGGTGCAGCCCGACGATGTCGTCGCCCCCGAGGTTCCGTCGTACCGGCAGGAGCCTGCGCCCGAGCCCGCCGCCGGATTCGAATCCGCACCGGCACCCGCACCCACGCCGGAGCCGAAACCCGCACCCACGCCGGAGCCGGCGACGTCGGCGACTCCGGAACCCGAGCCCACCTCGGGGCCGCACACCGACCGCTTCCGCTCCTTCGAGGGCTTCCGGCTCAGCGCCCCGCCCTCGTTCACGGACGATGCGGAACTGCCCGATTTCGACGCGCCGACTGGTTTCGAGCCCGCCACGAACGTAGAGTCTCGCGAACGGACCGCGTTCGGCGCGGAGCCGCAACCGACTGCAGAACCCTCGCCCGAGGAGGCTCCTATCTCACATTCCGTTCCCGAATTCTTCGGCCGCCACGGTCGCGATGGTGACGACCAAACGCAGGTCGAGACCGCCGCGAACTCCGATCTGTATGCCCCCCGCCACGGACGGGTGGCGGAGGAAACCGACACCTCTGCGGCCGAGCCGGCTGCGGAGCCCGTGTCGACCGGGCGCCGCGCGGCCGCCGAGCCTACGGGCTCGCGGCACGCCGATTCGGGCGGAACCTCCGTCGCGGACCTGCTCGCCCGCCTCGGCGACGGCGGACAGCCCTCCGGCGGCGGTGGGCGTCGCCGCCGCGAAGACTAGGGGAGTGATGGACTCACCCTCGCTGCCCCCGCTGGGTACCCCGGCGCGGCTGGCGGTGGGCATCGTGTCCGCCGGACGCGTGGGCGTCGCCCTCGGCGTGGCGCTCGAACGCGTCGGCCACGTCGTCGGCGCGGCGACGGCACGCTCGGAGGCCTCGCGCGACCGCCTCGCCCGGCATCTTCCCGGCGCCCGGATCGCCTCGCCTGCCGAGGTTGCCCGGTCCAGCGAGCTGATCGTGCTCGCGGTCCCGGATTCCGCGCTCTCCGACGTCATCCGCGAGTTGGTCGACTCCGGTGCGGTGCACTCCGGCCACATCGTGGTGCACACGGCCGGCGCGTTCGGCGCGGACGTGCTGCGCCCGATCCACAGCCTCGGCGCGGTCGTCGCGGCGATCCACCCTGCGATGACCTTCGCCGGCACCCCGGACGATGCCGAGCACTTCGACGGCTGCGGGTGGGGAGTGACGGCGCCGGACGAGATCGGACAGGCCGTCGGCGAATCGCTGGTCCTGGAAACGGGCGGGCGGCCGGTGCGCATCGAGGAGGCGCAGCGCCCGCTGTACCACGCGGCGCTCGCGCACGGCTCGAATCACCTGGTCACGCTCATCGCGGACGCGCTACTCGCTCTAGAGGCCGTGATCGGATTGCCGAGCGTCGAAGGAGCCCCCGGGCAGGATGCGCATGGCGCCGGCAGCGAGCTCTATAGTCCCCGCGGCCACTCGGACCGGCCGTTGGAGTCGCAGGAGGAATCGCTGGACCCGGATGCGCTCGCGTCCCGCCTCCTCGGACCGCTCGTGCGTGTGTCGCTGGAGAACGCGCTCGCCTCTGGAGGCGCTTTCCTCACCGGACCTGTGATGCGCGG
>NZ_DYXM01000114.1 GCF_020742175.1 Dietzia timorensis | reverse complement strand
GAGGAACTCGACCTCGACAAGAAGGTCGACGTCATCATCCTCGCCCGGGGCGGAGGCTCGGTCGAGGACCTACTCCCCTTCTCCGACGAGACGCTCGTACGTGCGATCTCGGCATGCCGGACTCCCGTTGTCAGCGCCATTGGGCACGAGCCGGATAATCCGCTCACCGATTACGTCGCCGACCTGCGCGCGGCAACGCCGACGGACGCGGCCAAGCGGGTCGTGCCCGATGTGCTCGCCGAGCGCGCACGGATCGCGGAGATGCGCGAGCGCTCGGCCGCCGCGCTGCGGAACTGGGTGGAGCGCGAGCGGCACCAGCTCGCCTCGATCACCTCGCGGCCCGTGCTCGCCCAGCCACACAGGATCTGGCAGGACTACGCGGACGCGGTCGCCGAGGGGCGGCGGCGGATGCGACGCGAGGTCACCGACTACGTGGACTCCCAGTCCAGCGCGCTCGAGCATCTCTCGGCGCGGCTGCAAACCCTAGGCCCCGCCGCCACACTCGCGCGCGGCTACGCCGTCGTCCAGAGGATCGCGGGTCCAGGGTATGCCGACGTGGTCTCATCGATCGGCGATACCCCTCCCGGCTCGCAGCTGCGGATCCGCGTGTCCGACGGTTCGATCAACGCGGCGGTGCTCGGCGTCCAGAAGGCGGCGGCATCTCCGACGTCATCGGAAGAAGAGAAAGAACCCGTGGGCGCCGACGGCGCCGCCGAAACCACAGGAACGGAGAAGCAATGAGCGAGGACACCACCGAGGCCACGCCGGTCGCCGAACTCGGGTTCGAGGCCGCGCGTGACGAACTGATTCATGTCGTTCGGACGCTCGAGGCCGGCGGGCAGGACCTGGATTCCTCGCTGGGGCTGTGGGAGCGCGGGGAGGAATTGGCCTCGCGCTGCGAGGAGCATCTCGCCGGCGCGCGCAAGCGGATCGACGATGTGCTTGCCGCGAAGGAGGACGGGTCCGAGCGCGGAGACGGTGCCGACGCGGAGTAGAGGCTGGCGAGGAGTTTGCTGCCGGCGAATCGCGCGGGGCTAGCTTGCCGGTAGCGGTTCGGCGTGTGCTGCGGCCTCGGCCATGGTCTCGAAATCGCTCTGCCCGGCTTGGCCGCTGACAGCGACGCGGACATCGCCCTCGTCGAGAACCCACATGTCGCGCGCGTCCTCCCCCGAGTAGATCGTCCACTCCTCGCCGCCGAGGGGCATCGGACGCTGCTCCGGGCGGGGATGCTCGCCGCGCTGCTGGAGTGTCTGCGCGTCCGCGGACGTCTGGATGAGCTCGACGTACGTGTTCGACGGGGTCACCCATCCGACTACCGAGGCGTCGTGGTTGCCAAGGCGCTCGAGGCGGCCGGAGTTGGACTGCCAATCGGCGGGAAGCTCAGGTTCGCGCACCGGGAAATCGAGCGTTCGCGCATCCTCGGAGAGCGCATGATGAGAGTCGAATTCCGGTACCGGTCCGGGCTTGGGCTGGCCGAAGGTGACGTAGCCGCCGATCGCGGCGAACGCGAGACACACGAGCATTAGCACCACGATCGACCAGAACATGTCGCGGTTGCCCTGCATAATTCTCGGTTTGTCAGCCACGCGACTACGGTATCGCAGCCCCTGGCAGCGAACGAAAACGCCGCCGTGGCGATGACGCTCGCGGGAGCTGGCCGCAGGGGTGCAACAATAGATAAAGCGTGCACATACACACGCGGCCGCGCCCGTGCGGCCGATTATGGCCAGAAGCTTTGAGGAGAGATGCGCGAAATGCCTTCACAGAACCCGCTACCACCGGACCGTAACCTCGCAATGGAGCTCGTTCGAGTCACGGAGGCCGCGGCACTCGCGGCCGGACGCTGGGTCGGCCGCGGCGACAAGAACGGTGGCGACGGGGCGGCTGTGGACGCAATGCGCCGGCTGATCTCGACCGTGGAGATGAACGGCGTCGTCGTAATCGGCGAGGGCGAGAAGGACGAAGCGCCGATGCTGTTCAACGGCGAAGAGGTCGGCACGGGGAACGGCCCCGCCGTCGACGTCGCCGTCGACCCCATCGACGGCACCCGCCTCATGGCGGAGGGCCGCCCGAACTCGATCGCCGTGATCGCCGTGTCCGAGCGGGGCACGATGTTCGACCCGTCCGCGGTGTTCTACATGAAGAAGATGGCCGTCGGCCCCGAGGGAGCCGGCGTCGTCGACCTGTCGGAATCGGTGGAGTGGAACATCAAGGCGCTCGCCAAGGCGAAGAAGCTCGACGTCGGCGACCTCACCGTGTGTGTGCTCGACCGCCCGCGTCACGCCGATCTCATCGGCGAGGTTCGCGAGGCCGGCGCCAAGGTGCGGCTCATCATGGATGGTGACGTCGCAGGTTCTGTGGCAGCAGCCGGGCCGAACTCCTCTGTCGACATGTTGCTCGGCACCGGCGGCACCCCGGAGGGCATCATCTCGGCGTGCGCGATGAAGAGCCTCGGCGGCGAGATTCAGGGACAGCTCGCCCCGACCGACGATGCCGAGGCCGCCAAGGCCAAGGAGGCAGGGCTCGACGTCTCGCGCATCCTCACGACGAACGACCTCGTCACCGGCGACAATTGCTTCTTCGCGGCGACCGGGATCACCAGCGGCGATATGCTCCGCGGGATCAGCTACCGTCCGGGCGGCGCGACCTCCCGTTCGATCGTGATGCGCTCGCGCTCGG
>NZ_DYXM01000113.1 GCF_020742175.1 Dietzia timorensis | reverse complement strand
GGCCACGGTCGCCGAGCCACACACCGTTGCCGCGTTCCTCGCGGGCGAGCGCTCTGTAAATGTCGTGGCTCCACCGTCATCCAAGAGGTACGACATCGCGGTGCGGGTGCCCGTCGACGACCTGGCGGATCTGTCCGGAACACCCTCCCCGGTGGAGGCGCCGCCTGGCAGCGCGGGGCAGGGCTCGATCTGGCCGCATATCGAGCGGCAGGTCGTGGACCTCATCACGGAGCACCGGTCGACGCTGGTGTTCGTCAATTCCCGGCGGTTGGCCGAGAGGCTCTCCGCGCGGATCAACGAAATCCACGCCGCCGACACTGCGCCGGAGAACCTTCCAGACGAACCGCCGCGCCCGCCGGCGCAGATGATGGTGCCCTCAGAGGTCACACGTGGGGCGCCATCGGACCTGGCGATGGCGCACCACGGATCGGTGTCGAAGGAGCGGCGCGCGGAGGTCGAGCACGCACTCAAGAGCGGCGAACTGCGCGCCGTCGTGGCGACGAGTTCGCTGGAGCTCGGCATCGATATGGGCGCGGTCGACCTAGTGATCCAGGTCGAATCGCCGGGATCTGTCGCCTCCGGCCTGCAGCGCGTGGGTCGCGCCGGGCACAACGTCGGCGACACCTCGGTGGCTGTGTTCTACCCGAAACACCGCGCCGACCTCGTGCATTCGGCGATCACCGTCGAGCGGATGCTCGCCGGTGCGATTGAGAAGACGGCTCCCGTAGCCAATCCGCTCGACGTACTGGCACAACACACCATCGCCGCCGCCGCGATGGACGACCTCGACGTCGAGGAATGGTTCGACCTCGTGCGCAGGACCGCGAGTTTTGCAGGCCTGCCACGCGCCGCATATACCGCGACCCTCGACATGCTCGCCGGCAAGTATCCGTCCACCGACTTCGCCGAGCTCCGCCCGCGGGTGGTGTGGGACCGCGACGCAGGAATCCTACGCGGGCGCCCCGGGGCGCAGCGCCTCGCCGTCACCTCGGGCGGAACGATCGCCGACCGCGGCATGTTCGGCGTGTTCATGGTCGGCGACAATCCGAACCGCGTCGGCGAGCTCGACGAGGAAATGGTCTACGAATCTCGCATCGGCGACGTCTTCGCGCTCGGCGCCACGAGCTGGCGAATCGAGGAGATCACCCACGACCGCGTCCTCGTGTCGCCGGCGCCCGCCCATTCCGGGCGGCTGCCGTTTTGGCGCGGGGACGAAATGGGCCGCCCGATCGAGCTCGGCCGCGCCCTCGGTGCGTTCCTCCGCGACATCGCCACTGGCTCGACACAAGTAGAGAAGCGATTGCGATCCGCGGGGCTCGACGAGCGCGCCCGCGAGAACCTCCGTCGCTTCTTCGCCGAACAGGTCGAAGCCACGTCGGTGGTGCCCTCGGACAAGACCATCATTGTCGAACGCTTCCGCGACGAGGTAGGGGATTGGCGCGTCGTCATTCACTCGCCGTTCGGCGCAGGCGTGCACTGGCCGTGGGCAGAGGCGATCCGCGTCCGTCTGGCCTCGCGCCACGGGTTCGACGCCGTCCCCGTCGTCCACGACGACGGCATCATCTTGCGCGTCCCGGACGTGGGCGGTGCCGATGACGGCGCCGTTCCCGATCTTGATGCGCCGCTGGATTCCCTCCGCGCTGATTCGTGGGCCTCCGGCGCGGGGCAGCCTCCCGTCGGCGCAAGCGAGATCGTCTTCGACCCGTTGGAAGCGGTGGACATCGTCACCTCGCACGTCGCAGACACGGCGCTGTTCGCCTCCAAATTCCGCGAATGTTCGGCGCGCGCGATGCTCCTGCCGCGGCTCGACCCGGGCAAGCGCGCCCCGCTGTGGCAGCAACGCCAGAAATCGTCCCAGCTGCTAGACGTCGCCAAGCAATACCCGGACTTTCCCATCATCCTCGAGGCGGTCCGCGAATGCCTGCAGGACGTGTACGACGTGCCTGCGCTCGAGGAGGTTCTCGGTTCGATTGCCTCGGGGGAGATTCGGGTCTCCGAGGTCACTACCTCCACGGCCTCGCCGTTCGCCGCCGCGCTGATGTTCGACTACATGGGCGCCTTCGTCTACGAGGGCGACGGGCCACTCGCCGAACGTAAGGCCGCCGCGCTCAGCCTCGATCCCTCGTTGCTCGGCCAGCTCCTGGGACGGATCGAACTGCGCGAGCTGCTCGACCCGGCGATCCTCGAGCAGGTCGAGGACCGCCTGCAACACCGGGCCGCGGGCTATAAGGCGCGCGATACCGAGGCCATCGCAGACCTGCTCCGCCTGCTCGGCCCGCTCACGAGCGACGAGCTCGGCGCGCGCGCCGAGGACCCCGAAGCGGTCGACCACAATCTCGAGCAGCTGGCTCGTTCCGCCCGCGCTGCAGAAGTCTCTTTCGCGGGAGAAACGTGGTGGGTCGCAAGCGAGGATCTCGGCCGCCTCCGCGACGGCATCGGTGTCCCACCACCGCCGGGTACCGCGGCGACGTTCCTCGAGTCCGGCGAGGATCCCCTCGGCGAGTTGGTTCGCCGCTACGCCCGTACGCACGCTCCCTTCACCGCTGCCGCGATTGCGGAACGATTCGGAATCGGGCTCTCCGTCGCCCGCGGTGTGCTCGACCGTCTCACGGGGAACGACCAACTCGTTGCCGGTGAATTCCGCCCCGGCGGTACCGGCACCGAATGGTGCGACCCGGAAGTCCTACGTCGCATTCGCAAGCGCAGCCTGGCCGAACTCCGCGCAGCCATCGAACCGGTCGAACCCGCAGCACTTGGCCGCTTCCTCCCTGCGTGGCAGGGCCTCGGCCATAACAATCAGGAGCACGGGGTCGATGGGCTGCTCGCCGTCATCGAACAGCTCGACGGCACCCCGTTGCCCCTCTCGGCATGGGAGCCTCTGGTCCTCGCCCCACGCGTTCGCGACTACGAGCCGGGCATGCTGGATGAACTGCTCGCCGCCGGCGAGGTGCTGTGGTGTGGGCGAGGCCGCTCGGGCTCCCGCGACGGTCTCGTATCTCTCCACCCCGCTGATTCGGCGCCTCTCACTCTTCCTGCGTCGGATCTAACCGCCGCCCGCGCGGATCTCGGCCCCCTGCAGCGCATCGTCCTCGATGTCCTCGAGCACGGGGGAGGGCAGTTCTTTCGTGACATTGTCGCCGCCACCAAGGCGGAGACGGATCGCCGTTCCGAACCCGATACCGCCGATGACGGCGACGCAATCCCAGCCGTCTCGGAGATCGCGGTGCGCGACGCGCTGTGGGAACTCGCCTGGCTCGGCCTCGCCAGGGGCGACACCTTCGCGCCCCTGCGCTCGGTGCTCGCCGGGGCGCTCCCGGCGCCGGGTAATGCCGGAAAATCCTCCGGCTCAGGCTCACCAGCGCACCGTTCGACTTCGCGCGGACGGGGAAGTCGTTCGTCCCGCGCCCCGCGCCTGGGCCGCGCGCGCCTCGGTAGCGTAGCTCTTGCCGGAGGCTCCACCGCGGGCGTCGGCGGCACCATCGGCACCGGCATGCGCACCCCGCCGGTCGTCGCGGGACGCTGGTCGGCGACCCCTTCGACCGAGCCGGACGCGACCGTTCGGGCGCACGCAGCGGCCGAACTCGTGCTCGCCCGTCACGGCGTCGTCACTCGCGGAGCGGTCGAGTCCGAAGGCATCAGCGGCGGCTTCGCGGGCGTATACAAGGTTCTAGCAGCGATGGAAGATGCGGGCGGGCCTCGTCGCGGCTACTACATCGAGGGGCTCGGTGCCTCACAGTTTGCCGACGGCGCGACCATCGATCGACTCCGCGGATACGAGGCCACAGCCGACGAGACCACGTGGTCCAGGGGGCAGGACACCCCCGAGGTACACGTACTCGCCGCCACGGATCCCGCTAACCCATACGGCGCGGCCCTGCCGTGGCCGGCCCCGCCCGGAGAGGGCGGACGCGCGGGCCGCAAATCCGGCGCACTCGTGGGTCTCGTCGACGGGGAGCTCGCCCTCTACCTCGAGCGTGGAGGAAAGACTCTACTCGTGTATAGCGATCGTGACGATGCTGTCACCCTCGCCGTGCGCAAGCTCGCGGCCCTCGTGCGCGACGGCCGCATCGGTTCGGTGACTGTCCAGACCATCAACGGCGAACCCGCGGCAGCTTCGCATTGGGCAGAGCAGCTTCGCGGCGCGGGATTCGGCGCGACCCCGCAGGGGCTGCGCCTGCGCTCGGGAATTGGCTCGGGAGCCGGATATGCCTGAGGGCGACACCGTCCACCGCGCCGCCGCCCGCATCCACGAGGCGATGGCCGGCTACGTACTCACGCGCACCGATTTCCGCGTGCCGAAGTTTGCCACCGTCGACCTCACCGGCCGGCGCATTTTGCAGGCGCGTGCCGTGGGCAAACACCTGTTCATCGATGTCGGGGGTTCGGTCCCCACCACGGCGGATGCGCTGTCCTCCGTCATCCATTCGCATCTGAAGATGGAAGGCAAGTGGTTCGTCCACGAAGTTGGGCGCAAGTGGACGTTTCCGGCGTTCCTTGCGCGCGTTGTGCTGCGCACTTCCGGCGATGACGGCGGAGCTGAGGCAGTCGGCGTGGAGCTCGGGGAGCTCAACGTGTTTTCGCCCGAGGAGGCGGCGGCGCGAGTGGAACATATCGGCCCCGATCTTCTCGGCGAGCCGCGGCCGGGGGAGTCGTTTCGGGTCGGGGACTGGAGTGGTGCCGAGGCGCTGGGCCGGATTCGCGGCGAGGGCGACAGGGCGATCGGCGCGGCCATCCTTGACCAGCGTCTCGTGGCTGGCATCGGCAACGAGTATCGCAGCGAGTTGTTGTTCCTGCGCGGGATCGACCCGAGGCACACCGTGAGAGAGGTCGACGCGGCGGGCGGACTCGAGCCGTTGCTTATGCTCGCCCGCAAGACGATGGCCATCAACGTGCGTCGGCAGATCCGCATGTTCACCGGGGTAGACAAGCGCCGCGCCCGACACTGGGTGTACGGGCGCGGCGGGGAGCCGTGTATGCGTTGCGGGACGATGGTCATCGCCGGAGAACTCGGCGAACTAGCGGGCGACTCCGGCGCAGCCGATCGCTTCGCCAGAACAGTCTTTTACTGCCCGAACTGCCAGCGCTAGTAACGCGGAATGCCAAGGCAGCGCGGACTGCCCGCTAGTCTTCGATGTCCTGATCGGCCTTCTGCAGGATGATATATTGGGCCGAAATCGCCTGGTCTACCGACTCGCGATCATCCAACTGCTGGGCGACGCCAACGTATCGGCCCACGCGTACAAAACACGAATGCACGATGCCGGACGAAATCGGTTCCTTGAGGCACTTGGCGTTTGGGAGGCCCTTCGGGGGCTCCGCGTCGCTCGCGCCGTCGTCGGAGTCCAATTTCATCAGACCCTGTTCAAGTCTTTCGGCTTGTTCTTCGCTGCCTGCGCGGAAAAGAGAAGTTGCCCAAGACCCCGTGTGTTTCGCATCCGCCTCCGTCAACAAATTCATGGTCGGCTCTGCGTGATCAGCCATGAGAGCGTACCCCCGAGGGCCGAAGGCTCCCATATTGTGACCGCCATTAGAGGTTTCGTCGCCTTCCAGACTCGGGAGCGTATAGCGGAGAATCTCATTCTGATCGATCGTGGTGTCGACCTTCGGAGCTCCGGCGGGCCTGGGGGCGGCCGACGCCTCAACGCCGTAGAAACCATCGATCAGCGGCGCTTGCACGTCGAGAAACTTCGCGGTGCGTTCAAGAGAAACGTCGCGATCGGCCTCGGGAGCGCGTACCTGGCTGAGGAGCACGTACTCGCCGTGCGGTTGATAGGACACGACCGTGAAGTCGCTATCGAACCCGGTCAACCGCGTATGCGCGAGGGCTTCCGGATGCCCCGGAATTTCAACGGGCGCAGAGCCTTCACCTCCAACGGATGCGAGCTGATTCGCCGCTTGCTTTGCGTTCTCAGGTGTCGGGAAGCGCAACACCTGATACATCATCTGCTGATTTGGGGAGTCTTCCGTGGAAGGTACATCCCCTCCGCTCGTCACGCCGTACAAGAATTGGTTGTCGTCGAGGGCCGCTTGTTCCTCTTCGGTAAGCGGCTGGTTCTCGGCAGCGCTTCGGATCGACTGGAGGGGGAGCTTGGTTCGTTCGGTTAACGCCGGGTCAATCTCGAATGGCATGGCCAAAAATTCGGCCATCCTTTGCGTTTCGAAGTCGAGCCCATTGCTATCGTCCGCTTTTCCAAACGGTTCGTGTGGCTCCGTGGCGTACTCACCAGTGTCAAGCGCCGCCACATCGACGGGAGGTTCGGTGGGTGTGTCGGTCTCGGTGCCACTGTCGCTCGCCTGCGAGCAAGCAGTCAACACCAACAGAGCGCACACGGTCGAGGCAGCGAACTTCGGGTGGGGGAAAAATTTCACGATGACTATCCAATTTCTGCCATGAGTCCGGACTTGCGGAGAAAGTCCTTCGCGGTGTCGGGTGATTTGAAATCGAAGGACCTCAACGAAATGTGTGTCTCTTCACTGGCGAATTCCAACGTGGTGCCGGTGCCTTCGCCACTGCTGATGGCAGCTGCGGAGACGCGTTGTGGATCCTCGACGACTTCGACTTCCGCGCCCGGAGAAGTTTTGTAACCTGCGCGGATTTTCGCGAGCTCAACTCCTGCCGCATCTTCGTCGGCTGCGATGAACATGGTCGTAGTGTTGAATCGAACATTGCCCTTCGCGGACTCGGAATCGGCATCTAAATGGCACTGGAACTCGATCCCGCCGTAATCGGTGTCCCCAAATGCCTTGCAATCGGAGAGGCCGTCGGCAAGCTCGGTCGGGAGAGACGCGAGAAGCGTTTCCGGGTCAGTAGCGGGAAGAACGGGAGCCGCGGGGGCTTCCGCAACGGGTGCGGGATCGGGGGCACTATTTCTCGTCAGCGCGAACCCACCCGCACCAATTACCAGCACGGCGATGACGGCGGAGACGGCGAACAGGAAGCCCCGCCGTCGGGTCCGTGTTCCTGAACCAACCGCGGTCGCTGCCCGCGCCGAGGAGGACTGGGAGTCCTGCGCGGGGGCCGGCGATGCGACGGCAAGGGAGCGGGCGATGTTCCCGGCCGCGGAAAGCGCGCCCTGGGCGACGATGGTTTTCGGGTCGTCAAGGGTGGAGACCGGTCCGAGAGGTGAAAGGAGTTCGTGGACCAGCGGTATTCGCGAGGAGCCGCCTGTGAGGTAGAGCGCTTCGAGGTCGTAGGGCGACTGGATCCCGCCGGCGGAGAGCGTCCGCTGGGTGATCGCAACGGCGTCGTCGAGCGCCGGCCGAATGATCTGCTCGAGTTGTTGGCGGCTCATGTCGAGCTGTATCTGCTGTTGCCCGGGGTTCGGTACCGAGATGGTGGCCGTGCGGGTCTGCGATAGCAGCTCCTTTGCCCTGCGAATCGAGTTCTCGAGCTGGAATATCTGCTCGGCCGTCGCAGCCGAGCGCAGGTATTCGACTGCACCCGGGTAATTGAGCTCGAGCTGGTGGTCGACCCAAGAGCGGATCATCGAGTCGAGGGTGCGGCCACCAAGGTTGGGCGCACCGTCGGAGGACAACACGGTAAAGGAGCCATCGGCACCGAGCTCAAGGACGGCGATGTCCAGCGTTCCGCCGCCGAAATCGAATACCGCGATCTTCGCTCCGGACCGGAGCGAGGTCGAGTGCGAGTAGTACATCGCCGCCGACCGGGGCTCTGACTCGGTGAGAATACGAGTCGAGGACAGTTCGAGCCTTCGCGCGGCGTCGACGAGAACCTCGACTTCCCGCTCGGACCACCACTCGGGGTGGGTCAAGACCAATTCCGTGGGAGCTCTGCCGCCGTTTGCATCGACCGCACGCCGCACGATCGAATCGAGGACGGCACCGATTGCGACGGAAGCAGGTATGTCGTAGCCATTGACATTTGCAGTCCCGCTGGAAACGGTGTTCTTGGGAACGGCAAGAAACCCGTACGGATTGCGCTGCGCCTTGTCGATTGCCGCCGCCCCGACGTCAATCTGGTCGGGGGATTCGACGAATACCGAGGACGACAGCGACGGTTGATCGTCCCCGAGTCGGAAGACATGTGTCGTGTCGGAGTCTCGGGAGGCGAAGGCTGCCGCGGTATTGGTCGTGCCGAAATCGATCCCGAGCGACCAGGCGTGACCTCGCGAGCTGTCCTCAGGCATTCTGATCTGCCTGCTTGAGCACCAGGTATTGGGCGGAGATCTTCTCCTGTGCAGCTTCCAGGTCGTCGAGTTCGGTGCTTATACCGATGTAGCGACCGTTGACGATGTAGCAGAGGTATTGCATTCCCATGCTTTCGGCTTTCGACATGCACGTGGCAGTGGGTAGCCCGGCCGGAGAGTCGGCCTCCTTGAACCCGGACTCTGTGTCGATCGCGATGAGTTCGTCTGCGAGCTTGGCGGTCTTGTCGTCGTCCTCCGCCCGAATGACGGTGGTATCCCAGAACGCAATGTTCTTGACCCCGGCGTCCTCCAGGGCAGTGTAAGTCCGCTCCGAGTCTCCGCTGAGGTGCGAGAATCCGCGCGGACCGTACACGGCTTTTCCGGAACCATTCATGTTGCTCTCGTCTTCTGTCGAGGGAAGCGCGTAAATGAGCAATTCGTCCTGATCGACCTCCCGATCCACCTTCGGCGCGTCTTCGGGGCGCGGGTTGAGTGTCGTTTCCGCACCGTAGAACTGATCGATGAGCGGTCCTTGGACATCCACCGAATCCGCGGCCGTGTCCAGAGCCCACTGCACATCCTCCGGCGCCACGGTGAAGACATCCAGGATCATCTTCTCCCCACGCGGAGTGAAGGCGAGGACTGTTTGCGTGTGGTCGGTGTCGTACACGGGCATGGTCACGGCAAGCGTTTCCGGATGCCCGGGAACTTCTGCCGGTTCCCCGCCAGGAGAGGGCGGCTGCGTTTCGTCGAAGGAAGGCTGCGGAGCCAGATACGACTCATGCAACGCTTCGGCCGCTGCACGCGAATTGTCCTCGGACGCGAACCTCAGTACTTGGTGGTTGAGCTGCTTGGCCGGTACTTCGTCGCCCACTGACGGGGTAGTGCCTTTTGTCAGGAATCCCATGAGCATCGAGTTGTCACGGAAGATTTGTTCCTGGGCCTTGTCGCCGTATGCCTGCGCAGCATCCCGAATCCCGTGAATAGGGGTCTGTCCTCGATCAGGGAGTTCCGAACTGATCTCGTAAGGAAACGAGACGTATTCGGCCATGCGCTGCGACTCGAAGTCCAGAACTTCGTTTTGATCCAATTCGCCGAAGGGCTCGCTCGGTTCGGTCTGATAGTCGCCGGTCACGAGAGCTGCCTCGTCAACGACAGGTTCATTGTTGGGGGCTTCGTTGTCGGAAGAGCAGCCGGCCGCAAACAGGAGCGTCGTACACACTGCAGCTCCGAAAATCATTTTGCGAGTCATATTCGAGATCCTCCGTAATGCGTGATGATCGCCGGCGAGCGATCAGGTTGATAACTTCCCAGGCTGATGGGCTCACGTCCTAGGGTGCGTTGAACGGGAGAGATGTTCCCCGGACACTGAGTCTTACTCATGTGCTCAAGCCTGAAGTAATGAGAAATTGCTTTGCTTCTTCGACGTCGGCGAAGCCGTGGGCGGTGATCATCACACCCGTCCGGGTATTCGCATATTTGATGATCAGCAAACCGGATCGTTTGTCGGGCCCGCCATAGATCCGCGCGGCGGAATTGCGCTGCGAGTTCTCGACCAGGTCGTCAATCGGTTCGTCCGATGCGAAGGCCCCCTCGCGGATGCTTACGATATCGCTGGCAGCGGCGTCAGGATCCACCCCGACGTTGAAGAAATGTTCTTGCATCCCGTTATCGACGGGAGCCGGTACAAGAGCGGCGTCGTCGGCGAACTGACATAAATATTCGCGACCGCCGAACGTGGTTTCCCCATTGAGAGAACAGTCCTCGACATCGCTGGCCAATTTTGAAGGCAAGGCGTCGATAACTTCTTGCTTGTCCACCAAGAGCTCCGGTGAATCAGAGGCCGAAGCCTCGCCGGAGGTTGAGGTGGCATCACTTCCGGCGCCGTCATCCAGCATGCGGGGAACAACGACGATCGCTGCGATTACGAGGATCACAACGCCGAGAATCGGCAGGCCTAGAGTGAGCAGGCGGCGACGGCCGGGCCCCTTGGACTGCTTGGGGGTGCTCGACTGCTCGGCAACGTTGCCGGGGGACCGTCTCCCGGTCGCTTCGTTCGGAGCACCGTAATACTGGCGGCCATGCGCATTCCCGCCACCGAGCCCGCGAATAACTGGAGCGGTACCCGTCAGAGCGCCTTGAGCGACCACCGTTTTCGGATCGTCGAGCGTCGCGATAGGGCCCAGTTGGGCGAGCAACTCGTGAACGGCGGGAATTCGGGAGGAGCCGCCCGTGAGGTAAAGCGCCACGAGATCGCTAGGGGACGTGACGCCTGTCGACGCGATCGTCGCGCGTGCGAGATCGAACGCAGCCCGCAGGGAGGGAGCGATAACTTCTTCCAGCTCGTCTCGTGTGATCTGGAGTTTGGCCGGTTCCGCGCCGGTCGGCACCGAGATCGTCGCCGTCTGGGTTTCCGAGAGAAGTTCCTTTGCGCGCCGGATGGAATCGTCAAGATCGAAGAGCTGGTCCATTGACGCGTTGGTACGCAAATACTGGAGGACGTCTGGTCGTTCTTCCTCTAGCTGCGCGTCGACCCAGCGGCGGATCTGCGAGTCGAAGTTCTTGCCGCCGATCTGATTGTCGCCATTTGCGGCGATGACGTCGAAGGAGCCGCGATCGTTGGCTTGCAGAACAGCAACGTCGAGCGTTCCGCCGCCGAAGTCGAAAACGCCGATTTTGGCACCTGGCTCCAGCTTTTCGGCCCGGGTGTAATAGTGCGCCGCCGCTTGGGGCTCAGACATCGTCGTGACCTGCGTCGGCGCGAAACCGAGCTGCTTCGCGGCCGCGAGGAGGGCTCCGATCTCGCGCTCCGTCCATGCTTCGGGGTGCGTGAGGACGAGTTCGCTGGGAGGCTCTCCGTTATGTGCCTTCGTCGCGCGATCCACGACGGACCGGAGCACTGCGGCGACAGGGACGGAAGCGGGGATGTCGTACCCGTTGACGTATGCAGACCCCTGGGTAATCGTGCGTTTCGGCGACATGAGGAACCCGCTGGGGTTCTTCTGTGCCTTGTCGAAAGCGACTTCCCCGACATCGATCTGGTGCGGAGACTCCACGTACACCGAGGACGCCATCGTCGTCCGGTTATGGCTGAGCTGGATCGTTTCGATTGAGTCGCTCACTGCGCCCGTGTGTGCTGCGGCGGTGTTCGACGTGCCGAAATCGATTCCGAGGGTCCACCCTCGGCGGGCACCGGTTTCGTTGGAACTACTACGCATCCTGATCAGCCTTTTCGAGGATGAGAGCCTGCGCGGAGATCTTTTGATGGACTCTTTCGGTCTCGTCTATCTCCTGAGCGACTCCGATATAGCGTCCGTTAAGCACGTAACACACGTCGATTCGGCCGAGCTCGTGCAAATTCTTTTTGCATTTCGCGTCCGGTAGGCCCACAGGGGAATCAGTAGCCTTGAAGTCTTCGTCGGAGTCGATGCGAAGGAACTCGTCGAGGAGCCTCTGTGCGGCGTCGTCGCTTTTCGCGCGAAATACGGTCGTGCCCCACATTCCGGTGTGCTCGGCACCCGCTTCGGTTACTGCGTCACGTAGAGCCTTCTGATCCTCGTAGAAGTGGGCCAGTCCGCGGGGGCCGTACGACGCCATGGTCGCCCCGTCCAAATTGTTCTCATCTTCCTGGGTGGGGATCGTGTAGATAATGACGTTGTCCTGGTCGATAATTGTTTCGGGGGGCTCGGCATCACCCCGCTGTTCCTTCGTGGGGTAACCGACAAATTGCTCGGTCAGGGGCTCCTGCACTTCGAGAGACTTCGAAATCGTATCCAGCGACCACTGTTTCTCGCCGACTGGCGTCTCGGCGTAGTTATAGGTGATGTAGTTACCCTTAGGAACGAAGGAGAACACTCGCTCGACCGAGTCATCCAGCTCGGGAATCATGCTCACGACCTGAGCATCGGGCCTGCCGGGAAGCTCTTCGGGCGTCGCAGGTTGGAAGAATTCCGCCTCTTCGGCGGCTTCTTTTTCGGGCGCGCCCTCGCCGGTTTGCATGTAGTGAGTGATGGCTGCTGCCGCGGCCTGAGCAGATTCAGGGGACTCGAAACGCCAAACGCCTGTCACGAGGGACTTCTTCGGGTCGGTGACCCTAGTCGTTTCCGTCTCACCGCCACCGACAAAACCGTAGAGAAGACCGCGTTCGGCGACGAGTGCGGATTCCGCAGAGTTCAAGCCTGCGCCGATGAGGGCTTCGCCCGCGCGGATCGTATGGATCGTCACGTTCGTGCTTTCGGAGAGCTCTGGATCGATTTCGTAAGGCAGAGCCACATACTCGGCCAGCCGCTGCGTCTCGTATTCCAAGATGCTGTGTTCGTCGGTCGGACCGAACTCCGGCTGCGGCTCCGTTGGATAATCGCCGGTGTCCAGTGCCTCAGGATCAAGAGGAGCAGTCTCCGACATCGACGAACCGGCCTCTGCATCCTCGCCGTCGCCGTCGCCATTGCCATTAAGCGTCGAGCAACCAGCGAGCGCGACTACGACACACAGTGCCATCGGGAGCGGAAACATCGTCGTTCTGCCCATGATCGTCGACCTCTCGTGTCTTCTCTGATCTCGTGTTGTCTCTCGTCTGATGTGAGTGACGGCTCTTTTGTTCCGCCCACGATTCGGCGGTGTGACGGCCTGCGCGCTCAGGTTCACTTAGTTAACTCTATTGGTTTGCTGGCATTGAGCTGAAGGTTATCCGCTCCACAACGGTCATGAGTTTGCGGAAACCAAGTAAATTGAGCCGAAAGTGCGCATGCATGAGTCGACGATCAGATGGGTTCACATCGGTGGTTTTGGGTATTTCAGGCAAGTACAGCAAGAACAATGGGGAGCGGAAGAACATCCTCATCACCGGCGCGAGCGCGGGCCTCGGCGAGGGAATGGCCAGGCAGTGGGCCGCCCGCGGACACAATCTAGCGCTCGCTGCGCGCCGGCTCGACAATCTTCAGGCGCTGCGCGAGGAACTGCTTGCGGCGAATCCGTCGATCTCGGTGGAAGTCGCCGCGCTCGACGTCGCCGATCCCGATGCTGTTCGGCGTGTGTTCACAGAGCTCGACGACAAGCTCGGCGGGATCGATCGCTACGTCCTCAACGCCGGACTGGGTAAAGGTGCCTCGGTCGGATCGGGCAAGGCCTGGGCGAATGCCGAAACGGCCACCGTCAACGTCCTAGGCGCCCTGCACCAGGCCGAGGTCGCCATCGAACTCATGCGGGCACGCGGTGGCGGGCACCTCGTATTCATCTCCTCGATCGCGTCACGCCGCGGAATGCTCGGCGCCGAGACAACCTACGGCGCAACCAAGGCATTTGTGACGTCGCTCGCGCAGGGAATTCATGCCGAACAACGCCGCCGCGGCTCGCAGATCAAGGTGTCGACGATCCTGCCCGGTTACATCGCGACGGAAATGACCAGCCAGAACAAGAGCCCGCTCAAGGCGGACCTGAATAAGGGAGTGCAGGCGCTCGTCGCGGCGATCGACCGTGAACCAATCCAGGCCGCCGTGCCTCCGCTGCCGTGGACCGTGGTCGACCCCCTGCTCCGGTTCCTACCCGAGCCCGTGTCGCGCAAGCTCCTCTAGACCGCGGGCGGGCGGCTACTGCCGGCCGCGGGCCTCGCGGTAGGCGGCGAGCAGCGCGTCCGTGGAACCGTCGAAGGCGGCGGAGTCATCGGAAGAGGCTGCGTCCGACGTCAGAAATGGGAGTAGCTGCCCGGCTTGCTTCTTGCCCAGCTCCACGCCCCATTGGTCGAACGCGTTGATGCCCCAGATGGCGGCCTGCACGAACACGATGTGCTCGTAGAGCGCGATGAGCTGGCCGAGCACACCAGGGGTGAGCCGAGGCGCGAGCACGGTCGTCGAGGGACGATTTCCGGGCATCACCTTGTGCGGGGCGAGCTCCGAGGGCACGTCCTCTGCGAGGATCTCGTCCTCGGTCTTGCCGAAGGCGAGCACGCGCGACTGGGCGAAGAAGTTGCTCATGAGCAAGTCGTGCATCGAGCCAGAACCGTCCGAGGTCTGCACGTCCTCGGCGGGGTTCGCGAAGCCGATGAAGTCGACGGGCACAAGCTGTGTGCCCTGGTGGAGAAGCTGGAAGAACGCGTGCTGGCCGTTGGTGCCGGGCTCGCCCCACCACACCTGGCCCGTGGGGTACGCGACGTCCGCGCCGTCGAGGCGCACCGACTTGCCGAGCGATTCCATGGTGAGCTGCTGCAGGTAGGCGGGAAAGCGCGACAGGTCCTCGGAATAGGGGATCACCGCCGTGGACTGCGCGCCGAGGAAATCGGAATACCAAACCCCGAGCAGGCCCATGATGACGGGAAGATTCTCGCACGCCGGGGCCGTGGCGAAGTGGGTGTCCATCGCGTGGAAACCGGCGAGAAACTCGTCGAACGCCTCGGGACCCGCGGTGAGCATGCACGTGAGGCCGATAGCCGAGTCCACCGAATAGCGGCCGCCGACCCAGTCCCAGAACTCGAACATGTGGTTCGTGTCGATCCCGAACTCGGCGACCTTGTCCGCGGCGGTCGACACCGCGACAAAGTGCTTGGCCACTGCGGACTCGTCGCCGAGCTCGGCGACGAAGTGCCGGCGCATAGCGTGCGCGTTGCTCAGCGTCTCCTGCGTGGTGAAGGTCTTCGACGCGATGACGACGAGGGTGCTCGCCGGATCGATCTCCGCGAGCACCGCGGTGAGGTCCGCCGGGTCGACATTCGACACGTACCGGGCACGGATGCCCGCCGTTTGGTATGCGCGGAGCGCCTTGTCGACCATCACGGGGCCCAGGTCCGAGCCGCCGATGCCGATCCCGACGACCGTGTCGATAGCCCGGCCCGTGTGCCCCTTCCACTCGCCGGAACGCACGCGTTCGGCGAAGGTGCGCATCTGGGCGAGCACCGCGTGCACGTCGGCGACAACGTCCTGCCCGTCGACGGTCAACTCGGCGTCGGCGGGCAGGCGCAAAGCGGTGTGAAGAACCGCGCGGTCCTCGGTGGAGTTGATGTGTGTGCCTGCGAACATCTCGTCGCGCTTGCCCGCGACATCGGCGCGCTCCGCAAGCGCGAACAGCTTCGCGGCGATCGATTCGGTGATGAGGTTCTTGGAGAAATCCACGTGGAGATCGCAGGCGTTCACGGTGAACTTTCCCGCGCGACCGGAGTCTGCGGCGAACAATTCGCGCAGCGAGGTGTCGGAAAGTTCGGCGACGGCATCGCCCACCGCGTCCCACTCCGGCGTCGTCGAGATATCGGCGGCTGCAGCAGCGGGTGGCTGAGCGTTCATCGCTTTTCTCCTAGCAAAGGATTCGAGGTCACACAGGCTCGAACGGAAGGCCTCGGCGCCCCCGGCTCGCGCCCTCAACAACCCACAATAATGACGTCGGACATACTTCGCCGGGCGCGCGGGCGCGGGCTTCGCCCACCTGCAACTTAGCCGAGCCGGCCGCGGCCGAGACGCAGCAGCAGCGACGCGAGCATGCGGCCTTCCTCGCCGAGCTCGGAGAATCGTTCGTAGACCTTGAGCTCGCGGGTATGCACCAGCCGGGTACCGCCCGAGGCCATGCGGGTCTTGCCGATTAGCCGCGAGACCTCCGCGCGTCGCTTGACCGACGCGAGGATCTGGGCATCGAGGCTGTCGATCTCCTGGCGCAGCTCCTGGATCTCCGCCTCGGACAGCGGATCGTCCGTGCCCGCAGGGTCGACAGAGGCGTCGCCGGTCGGCGTGTTCTCGGAGGCGGCATCACTCATGGACTACAGCCTAATGTGCGCGGGGCGAGCGCTGGAGCGAGTACCCGGAATGTCGCACCCGGGCGGTAACCTACATTCATCATGTCTCCACGCACAGAACCGAATTCCGCAGCACATTCGTCCGCGCCCGGGGCCGCTTCTGCCCGGGCCCGAGGGGGTGCTGGGGGATCGGACTACGTGGAGCGCCTCGTCGAGGGGCTCAATCCCCAACAGCGCAGGGCCGTGGAGCACCGCGGCGGGCCGCTGCTCATTGTCGCGGGCGCCGGTTCGGGCAAGACCAGCGTGCTTACGCGTCGCATCGCCTATCTACTCGCCGCCGGTGGGGCGCACCCGGGGCAGATCCTGGCCATCACCTTCACCAACAAGGCGGCTGCGGAAATGCGCGAGCGCGTAGCCGATCTGGTGGGGCCGGAGGCC
>NZ_DYXM01000112.1 GCF_020742175.1 Dietzia timorensis | reverse complement strand
CGCCGGCGGTGGCGACCACCGTGAGCGCGAGGCCGACGACGAGCATCCCGCGAGCGCCCCGCCTGTCGATCACTCGTCCCGAGGACACGGCGACGAACATCGGCAGGAACGAAAACGCGGCGGCGAGAATGCCGATCTGCGCCGCCGACGCGCCGAGCTCGAGCGCTCGATAGGCGAGCACGACACGCAGTGCGGCGAACGTCGCGGCGAACAAGACGGTCACGATGAGGAGCCGCTGAAGCGCGGTGGGGCGGCCGAACCGGGCGCGCCGCGACGGGGGAGCAGGTGCAGAGGACATCACTTCCATCCACTATGCGCCCGCGCGGGGCTCTTCACGCAATCGCGCCAGCTCCATTAACCTCGAACTCATGAACTTGCAGGAATTCCTTCAGAGCACGGGCCGCACGATGGAGCGCGCCAAAGTCGAACACCTTGCAGGCGAGCCGATCACCATCGAGGCCGTCGACCCGTGGCAGCCGGTCGGGCCGCCGTTGGATTCGGAGTTCCAGCGCATCCTCGCCTACCCGCCGGGCGCGCGCGAGATCACGCTGCAGGGCAAGGTTCAGCCGGTCACGCCGAACCTCATGGTGCTCATCTCCGCGGTGTCCCCGGAGGCCGATCCGGGCGAGTTCGTCGACCTCGTCGTCGACACGTCCGCGCAGCTCGAGGGCTGGACCACCGACGAGGACCTCGCCGGCGAGTCCGATTACGGGCAGGACGGCAAGGAGGTGCCCGTCGTCTACCGCTACCTCGCGGGCAAGTACAAGGCAGAGGTCGGCGAGACCAAGACCTCCTCGATGCTCGCCGGCTGGAACGCGGGTGGCAAGACCTACGTGTTCCAGGCCGTCGCCACGACGTTCGAGGGCTCGGACGAGTTCCACGACTCCGCGCTCGAGTCCGTGCGCGTGGGCCCGTGGACGCTGCCGCAGCTCATCGACGCCATGCGGGGCTAGCGCGCGAATGGCACAGCTCGAAACCCGAAGCCTGCACATACCCGGCGCGTGGGAGCTCTTTCCCGCCATTTATGACGACGCACGTGGGATTTTCCTCGAGACGTTCTCGGCGCCCCGGCTCGCGGAGGCCATCGGCGTGGAGTTCCGCGTCGCCCAATCGAACCTCTCGGTCTCGCGCGAAGGGGCACTGCGCGGCCTGCACTTCGCCGACGTTCCTCCGGGACAAGCCAAGCTCGTGACGGCCGTGCAGGGAACGGCGTTCGACGTCATCGTCGATATTCGTACCGGTTCGCCGACGTACGGGGATGCCGTATCGGTGACCCTCGACTCCGAGCGCCGCAATTCCGTGTATCTCGCCGAGGGGCTCGCGCACGGGTTCCTCGCGCTAGAGCCGGATACCGCGGTGTCCTATCTGGTGTCCGAGTCGTACAACCCGGGCGCCGAGCACGGGATCGACCCGTTCGACCCCGCGCTGGGAATCGAATGGCCGGTGATGTCGCTCGACGGATCGGTGCTCGACTATGAGCTAAGCGAGAAGGACCGCGGTGCGCCGAGCCTAGAGGAGATGGCCGCCGACGGGCGGCTGCCCACGTGGGAGGATTCGAAGAAGTACCTGCCCTAGCGGGTAGGACCGTCCTCGGGGCGCTCGGGGCGCTCGGGGTGCTCGGGGTGCTCGCCGCTCTCGCGCTCGTCGCGGAGCAGCTTGTCCTGCACCTCGCGTAGGAATTCTTGGTCATCGTCCGGGGCGGCAGGCCGGCGGAGCGCCTTCTCGGCGCGCGCGGCGTCCCGCATGCGGATGATGACGTAGGTCGCCGCGATCGCGACGACGACGAGGAAGACGATGACCCAGAACATCTCGTCGTTCCACCTCCTTGAGGGCCGCCGCATGTACCCCTGCGGCCCGATCTGCCTTCCACGATACGTATTCTGGAGACCATGAGCGAGTCCACGGCTGCAGGCAAGAATCCCGGCGACAAGAACGCGGGCAAGGGCGCGACCGGCGCCGGTTCGGCGGCCGGAGACGGCTCGCCGAAGAAGCGTCTCGCCGGCAACCTCCTGCTTTTCACACTCGCGCGCATCGCGATCGTGCTCGTGCTCGTCGCGATTATGGAGGGGATCGGTTACCTGGTTCTCGGCCAGCCCGTGCCGCTGCTCGTCGCGGGGCTCATCGCGATCATCCTCGCGCTGCCGATCTCCACGTACCTGCTACGCGGCTGGAGCCGCCGCATTAACGAAGACATCGCCGCGGTCGATTCCGGTCGCCGCACCAAGAAGGAAGACCTGCGCCGCAGGATGTCGGAATAGGCTTCGCCGTTCCGGCTGGGGTCCTGAGCCGTCTCCTTTAGGACGAGACGCCGTTGAGTACTTCGCCGACGTCCGGAACCTGAAGCGGCGGGAACTGGGGGAACTGCGGGATTTCGGGAACGCCGAGTCCGCCGAGGCTGTCGCTCGAAGGAGCGGAGGTGTCCTCGACCGTGCCTTGCGGCTGCTGAGGCTGTGTCTGTGTGGGAGTCTGCTGCTCGGTCGAACCCGTACCCTGCGGCGACTGAGTCTGCGTCGGCGTCTGGGTTTGGGTCTGACCGCCCTGCTGCTGACTCGGTTGCGTCGGCGTCTGGGTCTGTGTCTGACCACCCTGCTGACCGCCGGTGGTCTCCGGGGTGCTCGGTTGCTGCTGGGTCGTCTCCGGTGTGCTGGGCAGCGAGGGAATCGTCACGCCGGGGAGCCCGGGCACCGTGGTGTTGTTCTCGTTGTCGTTGCCGCCCTGCCCCGGCGAGGTGGGCGTGGTCGGCTGGGTCGTCGGGGTGCCGCCATCGGCCTCGTTCTCGCCGCCGGTGTTGTTGTTACCGCCGGTGTTGTTGCCACCCTGGTTACCGCCGGTGTTGTCTCCGCCGGTGTTGTTGTTGCCGCCCTGGTCGTTTCCGCCGGTGTTCTCGTTGCCGGGCTGGTTCGGGGAACCGGCGTTGGCCGCGCCGAAGTTATCGGGACGATTCTGCTCGGCGCCCACGCCGGATTGTCCCTGCTCGGTCTGGGTCTGCTGGCCCGACGTGCCCTCGGTGATGTTCTGGTTCCGGCCGCTCTGCCCCTCGGCGAGCACCTGGCCCTCGGTGGGCACCTGCTGCGGCTGTGACTCGCTGCCGCCGGACTGCTCACCCGAACGGCCCTGGGCGGACTGCTCGGACTCGCGGCTGGGATTCTCGCGGTCCTCCCGGGGCACGTACACCGCGCCCGGCGCGGGTTGGACACCGCTATAGAAACGCTGCAGGCAGTAGTCGGAGAAATCGGACGAACCATCGGTGAAAAAGGTCTGTCCGGCGAATCCATCGCCGTCGGCCTCGGTGGAGCAGCGGGCGATGAAACGGCCATCGTCCTCGCCGCCCTTGTTCTCGTCGCCTCGCTGACCAGCATCATTACCCGACACTGCCGAATCGGTCGTGGGAATCGTGAGGACGACATCGTCGGAATTCGAGCATGCCGCAGTAAGCGCCGCGGCCGAGCTTAGCGCTGCACCAGTGAGCAATATCCGACGAAAGTTCATAACAATAGTGTTGCAAGTTCGAAACCATAGGTCTACCCAGGGCGCGTAAATTTGCCGAACCCTCAGTGGGTGCCCCAGGCGATTTTCAGGAAGGAGGGGGAGGGGCCGGGTGCGGAGAAGTTTCGAACCGCCCCTCGATACTACGCCCCGAAACCCCAGGTGGCACGGCGGAAACCGTCGTTAGCCCCGAATGCGATGCGAGGACGCTGGGGCGCGCAGATCCGCCTGAGAATTCGGCACGTACGACGTCATAAATTCGGTGAGTTTTCCCACGTGGCCAAAGCCACACCGTGCACGTCGGCGCGAAAAATCGTTATGTATGACGTCGGAGTTGCTGTTTCTGGTGTTGCGGTCGTGACAAATGTGAAAGCTGTGATTAGAGTTACCGAACGTTGGGGTATTCATAACGACGAACCCCAGGGGAGCGCCGGAACCGGCAAGAATTTCGGCCTGCTGCTCCTCCGGACACGCCACGTCCGATGCCCCGAAAGACACCGATATCCCCAGCTTCCAGATATCTCGCAACGTAAAGGAACACCTCATGCGCGGTCGTACCACGCCTCGTCTCCGCACTGCCCTCGTCGGCGCCGCCGCCTCGGTCGCGCTCGTGGCCGGCGTCGGATTCGTCGCGACCACTCCCGATGTCTCCACCGACGACGTCCACCTCGTCCAGGCAGAGGGCGCGTCCCTCGTGCAGGGGCAAGAGGTGAATATCGACCTGAAGAAGCTCGTCGAGGCCCAGATCGGTCAAGAGGTTCCCGAGGGCACGACCCTCAAGCTCAACGGGCTGCCAGAGGGGCTCAAGCAGGATGGCTGGAACATCACGGGAACGCCGACCGAATCCGGCTTCTACAACGTGCGAGTCGAGGTGTCCTCGGGCGGGGAGACTTCCACGCAGGAGGTGCAGCTGATGGTGGCCGCGCCTAGCGGCGAGGAGCCCAACGCTCCGACTGAAACCGAGAAGCCTTCCGAGGATGGCAAGGACGGCGCCGAGGGCGAGAAGTCCGGCGAATCAGAGACGACGGGTGAGGGCGAGACCGAGGCCGGCGGCCAGGGGCAGGCCAAGCCGCAGGCAATGGCCCAGGCCCAGACGCAAGCAAAGTCGCAAGCCGACGGCCAGGACAAGTCAGCGGACGCGGAAGCGACTGACGACGCCGAGTCGACCACGACGACCACGTCGCCGTCGTCCGAAACCGAGAAGGGCGCTAACGACGAGTCGGGCACCTCGGATGAGGAGTCCTCGACGCCGTCGTCGACGCCCAAGACCGAGACCGACGCGGAGTCCGACGACCAGACGTCGGAGTCCACCAGCCCGAAGTTCCCGACCGAGGAGGAAGCATTCGGCGAAGACGGAACCGATTCCGAGAACGACGAGGGCACCGAGATTGACCTCGACGAGGCAACCGGGTCGTTGACCGACGGCATGCTCGGCGGATCCGGATCGCTCGAGGGATCCACTGGCGGCGAAGATGGTCCCGAGACCTGCGAAACCGAGGACCTGACGGCGGGCCTGGAGAAGTTCCTCCCGGTCGCCGTCGGTGAGCAGGACGATTCGGGGATGATCACCTCGATCATCACCTCCGTCCTCGGCACGCTGTTGCCGACCGTGCTCAACACCGCATCCTCCGGAAACGGCTCCGTGTGTGACGCGGGAGGGGCGACGGGTTCGATCCTCGAGAGCGCTGCCGGCTTCGCCGACGCCCAGCAGGGCCAGGGCGCCGACGCCCAGCAGGCCGAATCCGGTGTGAAAACCGCAGGCGCTCAGGCTGCCGGAGGTACCACGACGATCGACTCGCTCCTCGGGGGCGACGGCACCCAGCTGATGGAGCTCATGAAGCTCGCCAGCGACATCATGGAACAGGTCCCGGCCGACGGAGCCCGCTAACAGGCGGGCCGGGTCCTAGAGCCCAGCACCCTTGCCCCACGTGCCCGGCGCGTTCGAGAACACCACTCGAGCACGCCGGGCACGTGGCTATTTTCGTGCTGCGTGCGCGTTATCGCCTCTACCTGCAGGGGCATTAGCGAGGCCGGGAGGAGTGTGGCGTCCGACGTCAGAAAGTAAGCGCCGTTAAGGTTACGGTGAAATTTGGGATGACGATTTGGTGTCCGGATGTTTAACCCTGCCGGAATGTGGCACGGGAAATAGCGCAGCTGGTTGAGTTGTCCTGCGACGATGGAGCGAAGCGCGTCTGACGAGGGAAATTCTGTGCGGACGTGCGGATGTATTTGCCATCACGAACTACTGTGATTCGGCTAAGAAGGGCTAAGGTAATTGCGAGCCGCAACACAGTTTGCTGACGTGTGCACTAATCCTGCGCGCCGCCCAAGGGCGACGTCGGTGGCGGCTGTAATCCCCGAAACACTTGATCCTTGGAAGGACCACCCATGAGCGAAAACCGCTTGAACGTTCGTCGTGCAGGCCTCGCAATCGCCGCCGCTGCCGCGCTTACCGCCGGAATCGCGCCGTTCGCCGTTGCGCAGGAGCCCGACGAGGCGGCCACCGGTTCGCTGAACGCCGAGTCCGCAGCCGGCGACGAGGGCTCGCTCGGCGGTGGGTCGCTCGACGGCATCAGCGCTGATCCTGCCGAGAAGTCCTGCGAGCTCCCCTCGCTCGGCGGCTCCGTCGAAGCTCTCCTTCCGTACGCAGGCCTTTCCCTTCCGGGCTTTGTGAAGGACATTCTGCTCAAGGGGCTCGACTCGATCGACAACCCGCTCGAGTCCGCCGGTGTCGACGTCTCCGAGCTTGGCGTTGGTTCCCTCGAGGGGCCGATCTGCTCCGTGATCCTCGGTGGCGAGATGACCGAGGACCCGGAGACCACCGAAGAAACCACCACCGAGACCACCACCACCGCTACGTCGGCCGAGAACGAGGGTGGCGACACCGAGAACGATGACGCCGAGGGGGACGACACCGAGGGCGCTTCCTCGACGGTGCCCACCAGCACGAGCGCCGAGTCGAACTAGGAACTTGGTTTGAAGTAGGCCTTGCCTGCTTTCGGGCGAGCGTCGGCGGCGTTTGTTGCCGCCTTATAAATGGAGCGACCGCCTTCCCTTTTTGGACAGGGGAGGGCGGTCGTTTTGTGTCTGACCCGCGGTGCTGGTGGTGGTGCGTGAGGCGATGTGAATCTGGCGCCGACTTAACGAGGCTGTGCGAGATTCCCCCGTGGGGGCGATTTTGTTCAGCTCCGGTTTATATGGAAAGCCCAGCTCAGGCGATAAATGTTACGGAAGTGACAAAAATAGATCAATGTTACTAGTTGTGTTTGTGTGACTCGTGTGACTAGAGTGATCAGTGTTGCTGCGGCGGGGTGTCTTGCCGCAGGGGGCCTTTCGTCCGATCGGCTTCGCGCACACCTGCTGCCTCACAGACCTCATCACCGGAAGGAACACGCACACTATGCGAGCTCGCTTCGTCCGCTCTCGGGGTCGTGCCACGACCCGAGGCCGGTACTTCGTCCCTCTGTCCGCTACCGCCGTTGTCGCGCTCGCCGCTGGCACGCTCGTCGCAGTCAATCCGATCAGCGACGGCGACAATGTCGCCCTCACCCAGTCCACTGCGTCCTCGTTTGAGGCAGGTGCCGACGCAAACGGCGCGGCCGCAAGCGATGGCACGGTCGGCGAGGAAGTCTCAATCCCGCTCTCGGCCTTGTTTGATGTCTCGGGCGAGTACAGCTGGATGGTCGACGCCAGCGATATCACCATCGACGGGCTTCCCGACGGGCTGAACTACAACCAAGAGACGAAGGCAATCGAGGGGACTCCGACTGCAGCCGGCGTCAGCGCCATCACCGTCAAATCGGGCGAAAACACCGCCAGTGCGTCGATCACGATCGGCGCCGAGGGCGA
>NZ_DYXM01000111.1 GCF_020742175.1 Dietzia timorensis | reverse complement strand
CAACGGCGCGGGAGGTCCACCGCACCATCGCCGGCTGGGGCCGCTCCGCGGCGTCGATCGCAGCCTGGGTCTGCACCGCGAGCGTGCGAAGTTGGTGGTAGCCACCGTTGCCGGGGAAGCCGAGCCCGTTACGGATGCGCTGCACGGCGATACGGCCCACAGGCGGCGAAACTTGTCCGCTGGCGATGAGCACCGCGGCGGGATCGGAAAGCTCTCGCACACCATCTAGTTCGCGCCCGGCGCACAACGCCTCGACGTCCGCGACGACCCGATCGCGTGACGATCGCGTCTCCCCGTTTTCGGCCGTGCCCACTGGCTCTTTCGCCACCGCTCGCTCACCCTCTTCCGTTCGGCGGCTCGCTACCTACTAGCTGCCGCCCACCAGGTTACGTGCTGCCGGGCGTCGTTCGCCGCGCCGAGCACCTGTGGTGCGTCTCCCGCGCCGACCTCCGCGCGCCGCGAGGGTCGCCGCGAAGAGCAGCCCGTAGAACACGGCCATTCCGGCGCTCGTTGGTGCGTCGACGGCGTAGGCGAGGCCGAACCCGGCGATGGCGCCCACGCCCGCCACGGCAAGGGCGATCGCGATCATCGCCGGGAGCCGGTCGGCGACGAGCCGCGCGGTCGCGGCCGGCACCACGACCAGCGCGACCACGAGGATTGCTCCTGCAGCGTTGAATGCGCCGGTCACCGTCATGGCGACGCAGAACATCAGTGCCAACCCGACGCGCTGCGGCGCGAGGCCCGCCACCCGTGCGAACTCCGGGTCGAAGGTCGCGGCGACCAGTCGCCTATACAGCACGCCTATGACGACGGAGTTGAGCGCGAGCAGGGCGAGCATCACATACAGGTACTTGGGCCCGATCTCCCGGCCCGCGACCTCGATCTGTTCGAAGGCGACGAGGTTGAGATCGCCGACGAGCACCGCGTGGGTATCGAGATGAATATCGCCAAACGACGCCGAGACCATGAGCACTCCGGCAGAGAACAGCGCCGGAAAGACGAGGCCCTGGGGCGCGTCCCCGGTGATGAGCCCGGTACGCGCGATCGCCTCGGTGCCGAGCACCACGAGAAGCCCGGCCAGAGCGGCGCCGACCACGAGCGCCGGGGACTGCATCTCCCCGGTGAGCGCGAAACCGACGACAATGCCCGGCAGGATTGCGTGCGAGATCGCGTCGACGAGCATCGCCTGCCCTCGCACGACCACAAAGACTCCGGGCAGCGCGCACGCCATCGCGGTGACGACGGCGAGCAGGAGCACTCCGACGGCGAAGCTCATCGCGCGCCTCCCTCCGCCCCCGCGAGCACGTCGGCGCGAAGCTGCCGGCGCAGCCGGGACCTGCGTGCTGCGAGGGCGAAAATGCTGCGCCCCGGAGCGAACGCCACCGAGAACACGAAAGCGACGAAGAGCACGATCACGACCACGGGTCCTGTGGGAAGGCCGCCCAGCGCGATCGACAGGTACGCCCCCAGCGCGCTCGCGCCCGCTCCGACCGCGCCGGCGAGCGCGACCATCGGGCCGAGCCGGTGGGTCCACTGTCGCGCGATCGCCGGCGGGGTGACGACAAAAGCCACCATCAGCACGAGACCGACCGCCTTGACTCCGTTGACCGTTGCTATGGCGACCGCGCCGAACATCGCGGCATCGATGAACCGCGGCGGGATCCCCGCGACCTCGGCGGCGACCGGGTCGAAGGTGCGCAGGGCGAATTGCTTCCACAACCCGGCCATGACGGCGAGCGCCACAGCGCCCGTGGCCGCGCTCATCCACACGTCTCCCGAAGTGAGCACGGACGCGTTGCCGAACAGGTAGTCCTGTACCCCGCCCTTACCGGCATAGTCGCCGTCGGAGATCACCCTCATCAGAAGCATGCCGAAACCGAAGAACGTGACAAGAACGACCGCCATCGCGGAGTCGTGGCCAATCGGAGCCTTGTCGGCAATCCTGTTGGACAGCAGCGACGCCGCCACGCCCGTGATGATCGCACCGATGAGGAGCCACAGCATCGACCGCCCGTCCGAGCCAAATACCAGCGAGGCGATGAGGAAGGCCGCGAGCACGCCCGGCAGGGCCGAATGGGACACAACGTCGGAGATGAGCGCCTGCTTGCGTAGGTAGGCGAAACAGCCCAGCGCGCCCGCCGTCATACCGATTAAGACCGTCCCGAGGAGAACGGTGCGGTAGGTGTGGTCGGCGAGGAACTCGGTGGGAGCCAACGCGAGGATGGAAGCGTCCATCAGGCAGCCCCGGAAAGCGCGCGTTCGTCGAGGCTCATCTCGAAGGTCTCTCCGATGGCGTCGGTGGTGTAGGTCGTATCCACCGGTCCGCTCGCGACGACCGTGCGGTTGAGCAGGGTGACCTGATCGCAGTATTCGCGCACGGAGCCAAGGTCGTGGTGAACGAACACAATCGTCTTGCCGTCCGAGCGCAGGTCGGCGAAAACGCGGGCGATGGCGGCCTGACTCTTGGCGTCGATGCCCTGAAATGGCTCGTCGAGAATGTAGAGATCCGGGGAGGACACCAGCGCCCGGGCGAGGAACACGCGCTGGCGCTGGCCGCCGGAGAGCTGGCCGAATTGCCGCCCCGCGAAGTCGGACATGCCCACCATCTCCAAAGCCTCAAAGGTGCTCTTCTTCTGTTGAGCACCAGGGCGTCGAAACCAGCCGAGCTGAGCGAATGTCCCCATCTGCACCACGTCGAACACGCTTGCAGGAAAATCCCAGTCGACGCCGGAGGATTGGGGCATGTATCCCACACGAGAACGCACATTGGCGAGTTTCTGCCCGAAGAATACGGCCCGACCGGTCAGCGGTGGCTGAAGTCCGAGCACCGCCTTGAGCAGCGTCGACTTTCCGGCGCCATTGGGTCCTACGATGCCCATGACGACCCCTGCCGGGACGTCGAAGGTCGCGCGCTGGAGAACGGCAGTGTCCTTGTAGGCCACCGACAGGTTCTCCACCTGGCATGCCATCGAATGCTCTGCAGACATCTACTCCCCCGCTATCTTCTCGTCATGTGTTTGGCGCATCGCGCCGGCGATCGATTCGACGTTGTGCCGGTACGCGCCTGTGTAGGTACTCATTTCGGCCTCGGTGCCGAGCGAATCCGCATATAGCGCGTCGGGTGAGATCGACACCGTTCCGCCTCTCGCCTGCACCGCTTCGCGAAGACTGGAGATGGCCTGCGGGTTGGATTGGTTGTCGAGGAATATCGTTCGGATACGTTCGTCGACGATCATGTCTGCGAGTCCGCTGAGCTGATTGGCGCTCACTTGCGCATCCGCGGCGATGAAATCCGTGGCGTGGACGTCGATATCCAGGTCACGCCCCAGGTAACCGAACGCATCGTGCCCGGTGACAAGCACTCGGTCCTCGACGGGAATTCCGGAAACAACGTCCCGCGCCTGCCGCGCGATGTCATCGATCTGTCGGATGTATTCGCGCGCGTTCGACGCGTACTCTTCCGCGTTCTCCGGGCGCAGTTCGGACAACCTGTCGGCAATGGGTTCGATAGTCTGCTGCCACAAGGCAGGGCTGTTCCAGATGTGCGGATCGTAGGCGGCGGTGGCGTTGTCCCGTTCGAGCCCGCCAGCACCGGTCACCGACTCTTTCGTGGTGGCGATGAGTTCGCCCCTTGGAATCGCGTCGGCTACGGCCATCTGCTTCTCCCTCAGCCCCGCGAGCTGGTCGACCATCTGAGCTTCCAGATAAAGGCCGTTCCACAGGACGACATCCGAACCAAGCATCTTCTGAATCTGCTTTGTCGACGGCTGGTAATGGTGCGGATCGCCACCCGGCCCGACGAGCGTCGTTACCTCCGCATCCGGGGCGATATTGCGGACCGCGTCGGCGATGAATCCCGTCGTCGCAAAAACCTGAGGCCCCTTGCCTTCGTCGGTCTCGTCCGCCCGGGCGAATCCGATCGCACTGACAAGTACGGCCAACAAGAGCAGGCACGCAAGAGTGATCTGCGCCGGACCTGGCACTCCTCGCTCTCCGCTCTTGCGTGTGACCATGCACAAAACTCTAACTTAGAGTCTTCAAACAATTCAATGTGCCTTTGGGCGCGTTGTTGTTTGGACACCGGAAATGACGAAAGGGCCCCGTGTCGGGGCCCTTTCAGGATGAGTCATTCCTATGCCACAGAAGACGCGGCGCGTCTCGTAGTAGCCGGAGCCGGGATCCGGTCACGGCCCGGCGCCAATACCTAGATGACGCCGAACGCCAGCATTGCCTCGGCTACCTGGGTGAATCCGCCGATATTGGCTCCGACAACGTAGTTGCCGGGGGAACCGTACTGGTCTGCAGTCTTGACGCACCGCTTGTGTATGTCCCGCATGATCTGCTGGAGACGCTCCTCGGTGTACTCGAACGACCACGAATCCCGCGAGGCGTTCTGCTGCATTTCGAGCGCCGAGGTGGCGACGCCACCGGCGTTAACCGCCTTGCCCGGGCCGTAGAGGATGTCGGCGTCCTGGAAAATCCGGATCGCCTCCGGGGTGCTCGGCATGTTGGCGCCCTCGGCGACGAGGGAGCACCCGTTCTTCACGAGCTTGACCGCCTGGTCTTCTTCGATCTCGTTCTGCGTGGCGCAAGGGAGTGCGATGTCGCACTCCACGTCCCAGATGGAACCGCCGGACACGTAAGACGCCGACTTATGCGTCTGCAGGTAGTCCTTTATGCGGTCGCGGCGAACCTCTTTGATCTCCTTGACCAGATCAAGGTCGAGCCCGTTCTCGTCGACGACGTAGCCGGCCGAGTCTGAGCAGGCGACTACGGTACCGCCGAGCTCGTGAACCTTGTCGATCGCGTAAATCGCCACGTTTCCGGAGCCGGAAACGACGACCTTCTTGCCCTCGAAGCTCTGGTTCTTCGTCTTGAGCATCTCGTCGGCGAAGAACACCGTGCCGTAGCCGGTCGCCTCGGTGCGCACCAGGGAGCCGCCCCAGCCAAGACCTTTTCCGGTGAGGACACCGGATTCATAACGGTTTGTCAGGCGCTTGTACTGGCCGAAGAGATATCCCACTTCGCGGAGGCCGACTCCGATATCGCCTGCGGGCACGTCGGTGTATTCGCCGATGTGCCGGTGGAGCTCGGACATGAACGACTGGCAAAAACGCATGATTTCGCCGTCGGAGCGTCCTCGGGGGTTGAAGTCCGAGCCGCCCTTTCCGCCGCCGATAGGAAGCCCGGTCAAGGCGTTTTTGAAGATCTGCTCGAAACCGAGGAACTTGACGATCCCCAAATACACCGACGGGTGGAAGCGAAGCCCGCCCTTGTATGGGCCGAGTGCCGAATTGAACTCGACTCGGAAACCGCGGTTGACGCGCACGTTGCCGGCGTCATCGACCCACGGAACACGAAAGATGATCTGCCGCTCTGGTTCACACATTCGCTCTATGATCGATGCTTCGGTGTATTCGGGGTGCTTGGCGACAACCGGTGCCAAAGATTCGAGAACCTCGCGAACGGCTTGATGGAACTCGCGTTCCCCCGGATTGCGACGAACAACCTCGTCATAGACATCGATCAAATGCGAATCAACCTTGGACATGAACCCTCTTTCATCCTTAGGCGAGCAACTGGGCATGCTCCCCAGTCCGCTAATAGGCCATTGGTTTCTCAGTGCGCCTTCATCAACTTTCTAAAGGCGGCTACTGAGGAAACCAGGCTGCAATTTTGGTGTTCTCCGTAACAGGACCAGAGAACATCTTATAGAACAAGCGTCCTTTTTGATATGCCCCCGGCGTTCGTTCGAGCCGGATTGGGCGAGCCGGACGCTATCGGCTAAGGTTGTCTCGTCGCCAACGCGATGGACGGGCTGTGGCGCAGCTTGGTAGCGCACTTGACTGGGGGTCAAGGGGTCGTGGGTTCGAATCCCGCCAGCCCGACAAGTAAATCTTCATGAATCGAACGACTTCGGTGTATTCCGGGGTCGTTTTTTCTTCCTGTATCCAGCAGAAACCCGCCACAACTTTCGTCCTCTACAGGGCTGACGGCGCGCGCAACTATTGCGCAGATCAACGCACAGGAATGTTTTGCGGCCCCCCGCCTGTTGTCCCAGGGTGGCAGGGACGACCGCAATGCCTCTCGGAACCAATGTGCTCCACGACGCCGGCAACGTCCCAGAGTTTTTTATCAGCGCGAGCTCGGCTCACGCCGCGTCTACGTGGAACAAGGAGAACAACAGGAATGCCGAAAACACAGTCGCAAGGTGAAGCACGCGCGCCGCGCGGCCTCAGCCGGCTACCTTCTTGGTCACGAGGATTCGGAGCACAGGTCATTGCAGGCCTGATCGTCGGGCTCATCCTCGGATTCATTGCGCGAGCTCAGGGGTCCGAAGGTGCCCTGGCAGGACTACTCAGCGGCGTCGGCGACACGTACGTCCAGCTACTCAAGGTCATGATCCCGCCGCTTGTCGTTGCGGCAGTGATCACTTCTGTGGCGAATCTTCGCCAGGTCACCAACGCCGCGAAGTTGGCGGTCAGCACGATTTTCTGGTTCATGATCACGGCCGCGGCATCGGTTCTGATCGGGATCGGCGTTGGCCTGTTGGTTCGCCCCGGTGAAGGGACGAGCGTTGCCGCCTCGAGCGCCGCGGAACCGGAGAGCACCGGGAGCTGGCTCGCCTTCATTCAGGGCATCGTTCCCGAGAACATTCTCGGCCTCGGCACTTCGACGAGCGACGGCGAGACCACGCTCGCGTTCAACGTACTCCAGCTTCTCGTCATCGCCGGCGTCATCGGTGCCGCTGCTGTCAAGGTCGGTCCCGCAGCGGAACCGTTCCTCAAGTTCACCGAATCATTCCTCAGCGTGGTGCAGAAGGTGCTGTGGTGGGTCATCCGCCTGGCCCCGATCGGCACCGCAGCACTTATCGGTCACGCCGTTTCCGATTACGGATGGGATGCTCTCGGTTCGCTCGGCAAGTTCGCCATTGCCATCTACATCGGACTGGCACTCGTTATCGGTGTTCTCTACCCGGTCGTTCTCGCGGCGCATCGAATCCCCGTTCTCGGGTTCTTCCGCCGTGTCTGGCCGGTAACCAGCCTCGGGTTCGTCAGCCGCTCGTCGATGGGCGTCATGCCGCTGACCCAGCGGGTTTCCGAGCAATCAATGGGCGTGCCGCGGGAATATGCCTCCTTCGCCATTCCACTCGGCGCCACGACCAAGATGGACGGCTGCGCGGCAATCTATCCCGCGATTGCAGCTATTTTCGTTGCCCAGTTCTACGGCCTTCCCCTCGGATTTACCGATTACGTTCTGATCATGATCGTCTCCGTTCTCGGTTCGGCCGCGACCGCCGGAACGACCGGCGCGACGGTGATGCTCACTCTCACGCTGTCGACCCTCGGCCTTCCACTTTCCGGCGTCGGCCTACTCCTGGCCGTGGAGCCCATCCTGGACATGGGCCGCACCGCAGTGAATGTCACCGGTCAGGCACTTGTAGCCACGGTCGTGTCCAAGCGTGCCGGCATCTGGGACCGAAATACGTGGGACAGTGCCCGGTCGGGGCTGCCGTCCGGCGAACCGGCGGCAGTCGCCTCCCACGAAATCGACGACAGCGACTCGGCTCGACTTACAACCCCCGCCGACGAAGAGTCGCCAGCGCGCAGCAGGGCGTCGGTGACGACCTCGTAGCTCAGAGATTTCCTCTCCGCCCAAGAGAGCTCCCCGGGGAGCGCGAAGGATCCACATCCCTCGCCGACCCAGGGAGCTCTCTGCTATACCGACAGCGAAGAACGGCTACGCCGTCCCCTCCTTGCGCCTGACCATTTCGTCGATCCAGATTGGCGCGAATGGCGAGGTGCAGTTGGGCGGGGTCGGATAGTCCTTGAGGACCTCCAACCGTTCCCCGATGTTCCGAGCGCGATCGCGATGTTCCGGGCTCTCGATACCGATGTAGGCCAGGCACATGTTCATCGCCCACTGCAGGCGTTCCGGCGCGTCACGCATCGAGGATTCGATCTCGTCGAGCAATTCCGACAAGTCAAGCCCTTCCGGCTTCTTTTTGACCCGGTCGCTCGTAAGCGCCCACCCTGCGCTCGCCACATCGCCGTCGTCATCCGCGAGCCACCGAGTACGCAGTTCCTCGGCACTCTTGTTTTTCTTTACGACGTAGCTAACGAGCCAGTCCTGTTCCTTAGGCGACTGCGTCTGGCGAAGCATCTTGTCGAGCGTGTCGCCGTCGAATTTCCTCGGGCTACAGATGAGCAACGCGAGCAGCCTGGCGTTCGGGTCTTGTGTCTCCCACAGCTCGACCGAAAGTTCGTGCTGCGTTTTCACGCGCTTCGCCACAGCACGAAGCTTCGTCAGGTTCACTCCGTGTGTATCGCCGTGTTTCTCGTTCACGGCTCGGACCTTCGCGTCCTCGAGATTCGTAAGTTCCGTTACAAGTTCGGCGGCGGACGGCCGAGCATCGACATCGGCGGTCATGCGGCCCTCTGCGGCTGTCATCTAAGAACCCATGAGAAGGAGAAGCGTCACGGTCGCCGGCTCGGTGGCGGACAGGCTATGCACCTTGGAGGTGTCGATATGTAGCGCCGAACCCGGTCGAAGCGTCACGTCCTCGGCATCGGCGTCGTCGTCTTCGCCGATGCGTACCGCAACGTCGCCGGTTTGCCCCAGCAGCACGATCGGCCCGGGCGCCTTATGGGATGCCATGACGTCGCCGGCTCTGAAAGCGATGCGGATGATGCGCACGCCTTCGCGCACATCGAGAAGCTTCACCTCCGGTACCGCTCGATCGTTGGAGGCATCGGAATGTGCCTGCCCGAGAGTATCGAAAAGCGCCCATGCGGCGCTTCCGCCTCCGGTCGATGAAGTGTTCTGGTCCACCATGTCCTCCTTTATCGCGCTGCCTCGAACGGCGTACTTTTGATGAGCCCACGGGCGCACCGCAGCACAGGAATCACTCCTCCGCCCGCTCGGGATGTGCGTATATATTCATCGTTTCTCCGCGGACGAAGCCGGCGAGCGTCATCCCCGACTCCCTGGCGAGGTCGACGGCCAGCGACGATGGAGCCGAGACCGCTGCCATAGCGGGAATCCCCGCCATCACCGCCTTCTGAACCAGCTCGAAAGAGGCACGACCGGAGACCATCAGGATAGTTCCCTGCAGCGGAATGCGGCCGTTCTCCAGGGCCCATCCGACGAGTTTATCCACGGCATTGTGGCGACCCACGTCTTCCCGCAGACACAGCAGCTCGCCGTCATGGGTAAAGAGACCCGCGGCGTGAAGACCGCCTGTAGAAGAGAAGATCTTCTGCGCCTCGCGCAGCTTGCCGGGTAACCCGAGGATCGTGTCGGTGGAAATCCGGACCGGGTCTCCCACAGGGGAATGCCGTGTGCGGGTTCGGATCGCGTCGAGCGACGCCTTCCCGCACACCCCGCACGACGAGGTCGTATAGAAGTTGCGCTCGACACCCGTAGAGGGTTCGGGCACGCCGGGCGCCAGGGCGATATCGAGAACGTTATAGGTGTTACGGCCTGCTTCGTCAACGCTATTGCAGTAGCGCGCAACCGAGATTTCCTCGCGACCCGCGACCACCCCCTCGGTGAGAAGAAACCCCTGAGCGAGCTCCACATCCGAACCCGGGGTGCGCATCGTGACCGCCAAGGGGGTGCCGTTGACGCGGATCTCCATCGGCTCCTCGACGACGAGTGTGTCGGGCCGCGGGTCGACTGAATGCGCGCCCTCCGAAGGCCCGCTGCCTGCCTCCGCCGTGGCTTCTTGCGCGGCGGGACCGATGCGCAGGATCCGCATCCGAGTTGTCGCTCTTCCCACTTCGCCGTCCTCTCGGCCGTCGGCTCGCCCGAAACCGCCAATGCTTACGAACGCTGGTCGCATTTCGACAGTTCAGGACGCTCTTCCATGTGGATCCATCGTACTCATCGGCGGTCGAGGTGCGGCGTCACGAACACCCAACGCTTAGACAATTTAGGTTAGGCTGTACTGTCTCCCCCGACGACGTTGCCCACGACCAGCCCCGAGGAGAACTCCGAGAATGACGTCGAGCATCGAAGTACCTCACCACGATCTGGAGCTCCCGATGGAGTTTTACCCTCGCGATTTCGCGGAGCACTACCGCGCGGCGGGCTTCTGGACTGACGCCACGTTCGCGGAGTTCATTCCGGACGCGGCGCGACGCTTCGGCGACTCCGAAGCAGTCGTCGGCAGGGATTTCCGCGGGCAGGAAGCGCGCTATTCGTACGCGGAGCTGGATGCCGCGACCGCGGAGCTCGCCTCGGGACTCGCCGCTCACGATATCCGTCCCGGGGACCGGGTCCTGGTGCAGCTTCCTAACATCACCGACTACGCGGTCGTGGTGTTCGGGCTCTTCCGCCTCGGCGCCCTCCCTGTGTTCTGCCTCCCGGCGCACCGCGAGTCCGAGATCGAGCACTTCATCACCACCGCGAAGGCCAGTGCGTTCATCACCGTCGGCGAGTTCGGCGGCTTCGACCACCGAGCGCTTGCGCGAAAGGTTCTGGCCAGCCTCTCAGAGCGCGGCGAGACGCAGGTTCCGCTGGTTATCGTCGCGGACGAGGACCCGGGCGAGTTCGTCTCGCTTGGCGCGGTGCGGGGCTCCGCCGTCATGGGCGAAGATGCGCCGGCGCGGCCCGATCCGGAAGGCCTGGCGTTCCTGCAGCTTTCGGGCGGCACGACCGGCACGCCGAAGTTGATTCCGCGCACGCATGCGGACTACCTTTATTCGATCCGCGAGCAGGCGGCGATCGCCGGCTGCTCGGAGGCGACGCGGATGCTCGTCGTGCTTCCGGCCGCGCACAACTTCACGATGAGTTCGCCGGGAATCATCGGTGTGCTCATGCATGGTGGTACCGTCGTCTTCTGCTCCGATCCCACGCCGACCGCGGCGTTCACCGCGATCGAGGCCGAGCGTTGCACGATGGTCTCGCTCGTGCCGCCGCTGGCGCTGACATGGCTCGCCACACGATCCATGATCGACAAGGACCTAACGTCTCTAAAGGTGATGCAGGTCGGCGGCGCGAAATTCCCCGAGGTCGCGGCGCGCCGGATCGGACCGGAGCTTGGTGCGACCGTCCAGCAGGTGTTCGGTATGGCCGAAGGGTTGTGCAACTTCACCCGCCTCGACGATCCCGAAGACCTGCGCGCGAGCACTCAGGGCCACCCTGTCTCCCCCGGCGACGAGATCGAGATCAGGAATGACGCCGGAGAGCTGGTCGCCCCCGGCGAGCGCGGCAACCTCTGGACCCGTGGGCCCTACACGATCCGCGGTTACCTCGGCGGGGTCGACTCCGAATCGTTCGACGACCGCGGCTTCTATTGTTCCGGGGACATCGTGCGTCGGCTCGACAACGGCTACCTCGTTGTCGAGGGACGTGCGAAAGACCAGATCAACCGAGGCGGGGAAAAGATCTCCGCCGAGGAGATCGAAAACCATCTGCTCGCACACCCCGAGGTCGTCGACGTGGCGCTCGTAGCCGTCCCCGACAAGTTCCTCGGCGAGCGTTCGTGCGCATACGTTATTTCCCCCGCGCCGCCCAGCGCCGAGCAGCTCAAGTCGTTCGTGCGCGAGCGCGGCGTCGCCGAGTACAAGGTCCCCGACCGTTTCGAGTTCGCCGACGCCTTCCCCTCTACAGGAGTAGGAAAGACGAGCCGTCGCGAGCTGCGTCGCTACCTCGCCGACCTCCTCGGCTGATCAGCACTTCCCCGCCGAGTAATTTTCCCGACGAAAGGACCCCTTGATGGCCTTGTCCGAACAACGAATCATCGACGACGTCGCCGCGATCCTCGAGGTCGACGCTTCCACGATTTCCCGCGACACCACGCTCTCCGACGCGGGCCTGGATTCCCTGCGGATGGTGATGCTCGTGGAGAACTGGCGTGCCGAGGGCAATGAGGTCGATTTCCAGGAGCTGATCTCCCTTCCCACCCTCGGACAATGGATCGATGCCCTCGGAGCCTCGTGATGCGGACGCACGTTATTCGCGCCGGATTCATCGATGAGGGGGGTCTCGACGCGGCCATGTCCGGCGCCTCGGCGAAAGAACTGGACACGTTCTGGTCTGAGGTGGCCGTCCTGGGCACGCCGCTGGTCGAGAAGGATTCGAAACGCGTGACGTTCCTTTGGCGGCGTACGCCCGCCGACGACGTGGGCTCGGTGTATCTCTTCGTCAATCGGGTCACGGACAAGGACAACATTCCGCTCGGGATGATGAATCATGTCGAAGGCACCGATATCTGGGTGCGCACCCTGGAGCTGACCGACACGACCAGAGCGACCTACTGCTTCCGCGAGCTTTCCCCCGGGCAGGTGCAGGAGGTCGGACCGCCGCGCCTCGAACGGGGCGGCATGCAGTTCGATCCACTCAACGCTCTCCCACCGACCGCGCAGATCGAGGGACGCTACGGGATGTCGGTGTTCCGCGCGAGGCTGTGCCCCGCACAGCCCGAATGGGAATCCGCCGAGGCCCTTCGCCACGAGGTGCGCGGCACGATCGCAGAGCGCACCGCCCCATTTCCCGGCGCCGATGGTGTCACCGAAAAGCGGTGCCACCTCTATCTTCCCGCCATTTCCACCGGAACCACAGAGCTGCCGCTTCTCACCATGTTCGACGCGGAGAAATGGTTCGGCGGCCTCGGACTTCCCCGCGCGCTCGACTTTGCGATTGCCCAGGGGATTCTTCCGCCGATTGCCGTGGTCTCTGTGGCGAACAGCTCGATGCGCGACCGAATGGAATCGCTGGGCACCGGATTCGACTTCCTCCGCCATGTCGCCGAGCACCTGGTCCCCTGGGCCGAGGAGTTGGCGAACGAGAACGGTCTCTCGCTCGCGCCGCGAGGCTCACGTGAACGACTCGTCGCCGGCGAGAGCCTCGGCGGTCTGTCCGCTCTCTGCGGCGTTCTGGAGCATCCCGGTGTGTGGGGCACTGCGATCGCACAGTCGCCGTCCCTGTGGCGCACACCCCAGCGCGGCGGCTCTCCCATGGATATGCAAACCGGCGGCGGAGGAGAATGGATTATCGAGCAGTTCACCTCGCCACCGGGCGTGGCCCCGGCTCCCCGCATTCGGCTCTCTGTCGGCACCAGGGAGGGGCCGAGCCTGCCACGCGCTCACCAGCTCGCGTTGACGATGAAGGAATCCGGCTGGGACGCCGAAATCCACGTCTACGACGGCGGCCACGACGACTCCTGCTGGCGAGGCGAGCTCTTCGCCCATCTCGCAGAACTTCTTAGGAATTAAGATGCCCCTGCCCCTCGCGCTCACCCCAGGCCAGGCGTCGGTGTGGTTCGGCCAGGCTGCCCGGCCCGGCTCCGGCGAGTACCAGTGCGCCGAGCTGCTGACCTTCGACGCGCCTCCGGATATCGCGGTCCTGTCAGACACGATCTCGACGTGCCTCGATCAGGTTCCGGCGTTGCAGTCGGTGTTCACCACCGATGCTTCCGGCGCACCGGTAATGGCCGCGCGTCCTCACCGCTACGAGGTCGAGGAGACGCGTGTTCCCGAGGACACCGACGTCATCGAGTGGTGCACGCGGAAAATCTTTCTCGGCTGCTCCGGTGAGTTGTCCGGAGAGGCGCTGTCGGGACACTCCATCCTCCACCTTCCCGGCGGCCAGGTCGGGTGGCTTGCCCGCTTCCACCACATCGTCGGTGATGGGCTGTCGATATCGGCGATCATCCGGTGGATCGCGGCGACCTATACAGCTGTAGTGCAGGGCGAGGAACGCCCTGAGGCGCCGTTCCAAGACCCGGCCGACGTGCTTGCCGCCGCCCGGAGTTATGCGTCGAACACTGGGAATGCCGGCAAGCCGTCTCCATCCGAGGCGGACCGGCAGTACTGGACCTCCCGGGAAATCCCGCTGGATCTAAGCCCGCTCGGCACACCCCGCGACAACAGCAGCGAACCGGCGGTGCACGCGGTTCACGCGGCGATCACGCAGGACACCCGCGCTCGTCTACGTGCTGCAGCGAAGGATACCGGTTCGAACGAGGCGGTGTTGCTCGCCGCGGCCACGGGCCACTATTTCGCGGCGCTCAGCGGCGCCGGAACGAGCAAAGACGCAGATCCCGTGTCGCTCGGTCTGCCATTGATGAACCGCCCGCTCGGCCAGCGGGAGACCGCCGTCGACCCAGCCGTCAATGTGCTCCCGCTCCTCATCCCGCCGAGGCGCACCATCGCCGAATCGATTGAAACCATCGGCGAGAGCTTCGACGGCGCACGCCGGCATGGCGCCTATCGGGCCGAGGACCTGCGCCGCGACATCGGGCTCGCCGACCCGGATCGACATCTCACCGGCCCGAGCTTCAATATGCGCCCGTTCACCACGCGCTTCACCTTCGGCGAATCGGTAGCCGAGCTCACGACCATTTCCATTGGGCCGGTGCACGACCTGGAATTCATTTTCCAATCCGAGAATGACGGCGGAATGGACTTGCATGTCCTGGCCGACACGTCACTTCATGATCGCCGCTCGGCCACGGCGCACGCCGAGCGCCTGGCGGGCTTCATTACCCGCATGGTGGAGACTCTCGAACGCGAACCGCAGGCGCGGTGGGAGGAAGTCGATCTGCTCGGAGGGAACGAACGCGAGGAAGTGATCGAGCGGTTCAACGACACCGAGCACGCGCTCCGCGTTCCGGCGGACTCGACCTTGATGTCGCTGCTCGACGCTCGCCGCGACGCGGATCTCGCATCGCCGACAAAATCGGGCGCGCCCGGACTGTGGCACAACGGGAATGAGCTGACGTGGGGCGAGCTGTGGGCGGAGGTCGACGCGTTCGCAGATCACCTTCGCGTTGCCGGAATCGGCTCGGGCGATGTCGTCGCGATTCACCTACGACGCGGCCCCGCGTTGTGCATCGCCATCGCGGGGACGGTTGCCGCGGGAGCGGCGTGGACTCCGCTGTCCCCGGATCTGCCGGCGAGCAGATTGGATGGCATGATCGCCCGCGCAGCGCCGCGGTTGCTTGTCACCGGTACGCAGTCGGACATCGAGTTCTCCTCCAAGTTGAGGATCGACGAGGACGCTCTACGCCCGTCGAGCACCGTGGAGACGGAGGGAATCGGCACGTCCGACGTCATACCGGCAAAGGCTGCGCAGCCGGAGGACACGGCCTACGTTCTTTTTACTTCCGGATCCACTGGCGAGCCCAAGGCCGTGGCGGTTCCCCACGAGGGCATTGTCAACCGGCTTGAATGGATGTGCGACTACTACGCGATCGGCGAGGCGGACACGCTCATGCAGAAGACCGCGTGCTCGTTCGATGTATCGGTGTGGGAATTCCTGCTGCCCTTCACGCACGGTGTGCGTTTGGCGATCGCGGGCGATGGCGTCCACCTCGAACCGGCACGGATGGCAGTCGAGCTGCGCGCGTCTGGGACCACCTTCTGCCACTTCGTCCCCAGCGCGCTCAAGGTATTTCTCGACGCAGCCCCGGGTGAGCTGCCCGATCTCGCGCAGGTCGTCGTCTCCGGGGAGGCACTCGACGCCGGGATTGCGGAAACGTGCGTGCGGAGCCTCGACGTCGCGCTGCACAACCTCTACGGCCCGACAGAGGCGTCGATCGACGTGACCGCCTTCACCTATCGGGGCGAGGCGACGATCCCGATTGGCGCGCCGGTGTGGAATACCCGCTGCTATGTGCTCGATGACAAAGGCCGCCCGCTCCCCGTGGGTGCGCCGGGGCGACTATTCCTCGCTGGCGTCCAGCTCGCACGCGGCTATCTCGGACAGCCCGAACTCACCGACGAGCGGTTCGTCCTCGATCCGTTCGCAGGCGAGGCCTCCGCCGGGCCACATCGCATGTATGCGACCGGCGATATCGCCTCGTGGCGCTCCGACGGGCAGCTCCTGTATCACGGTCGAAACGACTCGCAGGTCAAGCTGCGCGGTCAGCGGCTCGAGCTTGGCGAGATCGAGGCGGTCGTCGGCGAGCACGAGAAAGTCGGCGTGTGTGCGGTCGTCGCTCGCACGCTCGGCGGGCAGCTGAGCCTCGTCGCGTACATCGTGCCGTCGGACTCGGATGTCGACGTCTCTATTGCGGACGAGGTGAAGGCGCATGCCGCGTCGAACCTTCCCCACTACATGGTTCCACTCGTGGTTACTCTCGACGAGCTACCCATGACGATCAACGGCAAGCTCGACCAGCGGGCCCTTCCCGCGCCGGCGGAACTCGGAGACCACGTGAGCGCCGCGGACGAGCGCGAAGATCTCATCGCGCGGCACTTTGCCGACGAACTCGGGCTCGACGATGTCTCCGTCACCGCCAACTTCTTCGACCTCGGCGGCAATTCGCTCGTCGCGGTTCGGCTCGCCACGGCACTTTCCGAGGCGCTCGGCGACGAGGTGAGCATCGCCGACATCTTCGGAGCGAAAACGGTGCGCCGCCTTGCCCGTACCTCGGCCTACGCCGGCGAAGCCTCCCAAGCTTTGTCGCCATGGTTCCCGCTGCGACACCACGAACGCAGCATCCCTGTGCTGTGCTTCCACCCAGCCGGCGGACTCGGCTGGTCCTACGCCGGCCTCGTCTCCCACCTCGAACCGGGGCGCGGCGTGTACGCGGTGCAGTCGCCCGGCATCGCCGATAACGCGGACTCGGTCGTCTCGATCACCGACGGCGCTCGCCGCGCGAGCGAGGACTTCTTCGCGCAGCTCGACTCGCTTCCTGCCGACGCACGCCCGACGCAGGTGGACCTCGTCGGCTGGTCGGTCGGCGGAGTACTTGCGCAGGAAACCGCTGTCACGCTTCAAGCCCACGGAATCGAAATCCGAAGGCTCGTCCTGCTCGACGCGTACCCTGCCGAACTCTGGAAGGGCTTGCCGAGCCCTACAGACGTAGAGCGGCTTGAGGGCATGCTTACCATGGCAGGCGTGGACCGCAGCGATGTCACCATGGGCGCCGATGGCGAGCTCAACCGGAACATCGTGCTCGACGCAATCCGCGCACGGGGCGGCGCATTTGGTTCGCTCCCGGAGACCGCGCTGTCCGCCGTCATCGATATGGTCGGCCATAACGCGCGGATAATGAAAAACCACGACACCAGGCGTTATGACGGCGACGTGCACTTCTTCAAGGCTGCACTCAACCCGGAGGCGATGGACGAAGAAACCTGGCGACCATTCGTGACCGACTTGGACGTGGCCGAGCTTCCGGTGTCCCACCCCGGGCTCGTGGCGCCGGCCTCTCTTAAACGGCTTGCCAGGGTGCTCGCCGAATAAGAATGGCCGGCCGCTGGAGAGCGGCCGGCCACCTTGGCGACACACTGGCGCCTACTTGCGCTGGCGCCGTTCCTTCACGCGCACGTTGATCCGCACGGGCGAACCGTCGAACCCGAATGTTTCGCGAAGCTTGCGCTCGAGGAAGCGACGGTAGCCAGCCTCGATAAAGCCCGAGGAGAAGAGAACGAACGTCGGCGGGCGCGTCGTCGCCTGCGTGGCGAAGCGGATGCGCGGTAGCCGCCCGCCTCGCATCGGCGGCGGTGTCGCCGCGATGACGTCCTTGAGCCAGGAGTTGAGCACGCCCGTCGGGATGCGTTTATCCCATGAGTCGAGCGAGGTCTCCATCGCGGGCACGAGCTTCTGCACCGCCCGTCCCGTCTGCGCGGAAATGTTCACGCGATGCGCCCACGTAAGGATCTTGCTCATCTCGCGGTCGATTTCCTTGTCGAGCATGTAGCGACGATCCTCGTCGACGAGGTCCCACTTATTAAACGCGATCACCACGGCGCGACCGGCATCGGCGGCCATGGAGATCACACGCAGATCCTGCTCCGTCACGGGCTCGGAGGCGTCGAGCATGAGGATCACGATCTCGGCAGCCTCGATCGCGCCCTTGGTGCGCAGCGAGGCGTAGTACTCGTGCCCGAAGGCTTGATTGACCTTGCGGCGCAGGCCTGCGGTGTCGACGAAGCGCCACACCTTGCCGCCGAGCTCGACGAGTGAGTCGACCGGGTCGACGGTCGTCCCGGCCACGTTGTCGACCACCGAGCGTTCCTCGCCGACAAGCTTGTTGAGCAGGCTCGACTTACCGACGTTTGGCTTGCCCACAAGCGCCACGCGGCGCGGGGTGCCCTCCGCGGTATCGGCAGCCTTCGCCCGGTCCGGAAGCGTCGCGACGATCTTGTCGAGCAGATCGCCGGTGCCGCGGCCATGGGCGGCGGACAGCGCAAACGGCTCATCGAGGCCGAGCCCCCAGAACTCCGCAGCCTCGAGCTCGGCCTTTTCCGAATCAACCTTGTTCACCGCGAGGATCACCGGCGTCGCAGAACGGCGCAGCGTCTTCGCGACCGTCTCGTCACCGGAGGTGATACCCACGGTGCCGTCGCCGACGAGCACGATGACATCGGCGGTGTTCATCGCGATCTCGGCCTGTTGTGCGATGGAGCGGTGCAGCCCCTTCGCGTCCTGTTCCCAGCCACCGGTGTCCTGCACCATGAAGCGGCGACCGTTCCACAGGCCCTCGTAGGAAATTCGGTCGCGGGTCACGCCGGGAACGTCCTCGACCACGGCCTCACGGCGACCGATTATGCGGTTCACCAGCGTCGACTTGCCCACGTTCGGGCGGCCGACGATCGCGACGGTCGGCAGTACCTCGGCCTCGTCGAACTCGTCGCCCAGGTCGTCGGCGTACTCTGCCGCGACGGCGTCCCAGTCGGTGTCATCGGCCCAATCGTCGCCGTCCTCGTAGACGACGTCGTCGCCCGCGGGTGCAGCCGGGAAAATGTCCTCGGCGGCGATGTCGCCGCTCTCGTTGTCACTCATAGTCACTTTCCTTGTGCCTTTGCTACCAGGTCCGCCAGACGCTCGAGCACGTCGTCGATGCCCAGCTCGGAGGTATCGACCACCACCGCGCCATCGGCCGCGCGCAGCGGCGATTCGGCACGGCTGGAGTCTTTTTCGTCTCGCGCAACCACCGCAGCGAGAATTTCGTCGTAGTCCGCCGCGCGACCTGCGGCGGTGTCCTGGTCGGTGCGGCGCTGCGCGCGCACCTCCGGGCTCGCGGTAAGGAACACCTTGACCTCCGCGTCCGGCAATACGACCGTGCCGATGTCGCGCCCCTCGAGCACGACCGAACGGTCGCCGCTCCAGGCGAGCTTCCGCTGTAGCGCCACGAGGTTTTCACGCACCTCGCGAATCGCCGATACCGCGGAAACCGACTCGGTCACCCGGGAGGTTCGGATCTCGTCGGACACGTCTTTCCCCTCGAGTATGACGACGGACGTGCTCGGATCCGAGCCGATCTCCAATTCCAAGTCCTTGGTTGCGGCTACCACGGCTGCGGTGTCTTCGGGGTCGACCCCGCTCTCGAGCACCTTGAGCGTCGCAGCGCGATACATCGCGCCGGTATCGAGATACGCGGCGCCGATGCGCCCTGCAAGCTTCCTGGCGAGCGTGGACTTTCCTGTACCCGCAGGCCCGTCGATGGCGACGCGTACGTTGTGTGTCTGGGTCGGCATCAGAGGTCCACCGCCGTGTACAGATCGGAGATTTCGTTGCGGTTGAGCTTGCGCAGGCTGCGCGGGCGTTGGTCACCGAGGTGGACGCCACCGAGCTTCGTGCGCACGAGCGCCTCCACGGGGTGTCCCACCTCCGCGAGGAGCCGGCGGACAATGTGCTTGCGCCCTTCGTGAATCACGACCTTGACCAACGAATGGCCGTCGTGGATGTCGAGGACGGAGAACGAGTCCACCGATGCGGGCCCGTCCTCGAGCTCGACGCCGGCGCGCAGCTTCTTGCCCAGCCCCTTGCTCACAACACCGTTGACGTGGGCGATGTAGGTCTTGTGGATCTCGTACGAGGGGTGCATGAGTCGATGCGCCAGCTCGCCGTCATTGGTGACGAGGATGAGCCCCTCGGTCTCGGCGTCGAGACGCCCGACGTGGAACAGCCGCTGTCCCGAGTCAACTCGGGAGGCGACCAGATCACCGATGCATGGGCGGCCGAATTCGTCGCTCATCGTCGAGTGCATGCCCTTGGGCTTATTGAGCGCGAGGTACACGAGCGTGTCGTCGAGCACGATGCGGGTGCCATCGACGCGGATCACCGAGGACAGCGGGTCGACCCGCACGCCCTGTTCGGTGATGGTCTTGCCGTCGACCTCGACGCGTCCCTGCGCGATGAGTTCTTCGGAGGCACGGCGAGAGGCGACTCCGGCCTGTGCGAGTACTTTCTGGAGACGGACGGGTTCACGCGAAGGAGCTTGCTTCTGCTCCTGGGGTGAATCCTCCGGTGTGCCGTCTCGGCTAGCGGGATCTGTCATCGTCTGTATCAGTCCTGTATCTGGTCGGAATTACGCATCTTCCGAGTCTACGGTGCCGCGCTGCTTACGAGAAAGCGGCGAGCGGGGGTCCTCGTCGGGGTCGTCGGACATTTCGTCGACGACATCGATGTCGGGAAGAAGTGGTGCGATGTCGGGGAGTTCTTCGATGCCCGAAAGGCCCATTCGATCGAGAAACAATTCGGTGGTGCGGTAGAGAAGCCCACCGGTGTCGGGGTCGTTGCCTGCCTCCACGATAAGCCCTCGGGCCGCGAGCGTGCGCACCACGCCGTCAACGTTGACCCCGCGGACGGCGGAAACCCGCGCCCTCGTGACGGGCTGGCGGTAGGCGATCACGGCGAGGGTCTCCAGCGCAGCGCGCGACAGCTTCGAGCGCGTCCCATCGAGGAGCAGCCGCTCGACGTAGGGAGCGTACTGGCGGCGCGTATATAGCCTCCAGCCCTCGGCCGTCGACCGAAGGTCGATCCCGGACCCGGCCTCGTCGAGCTCGCGTTGCCACTCGCGCAGCACCTCCGAGACCTCGGACGCCTCGACATTCGCCGCGTGGGCGAGTTGCGATTCGGTGGCGGGGATGTCGACGACAAGCAACAGCGCCTCGAGCACCGCGCGAAGGTCCGGGCGCGGCGCTTCCGCCTCGTCCAGTTCGTCGTTCAGTTCCATTCGTCGCTCCCTTTGATCACATCGTCTGCGTCTTCACCGGTCCAGGTCACGATGAGATCGTCGTCTGGATCGTCCTGATACAAAGCCACCGCCCTGGCTCGGTACAACTCGAGCAGGCCGAGGAATCGCGCGACGATTTCCAGTGACTCCCCACAGTCGGCGACCAGCTCGGCGAATCCGAACGGTTCGTTCTTCCCGCGCAACCGGAACATGGCCAGCATCTTCCCTGCCTGTTCGGGCACTGAGACGGCGGGAGCGTGAATGTGCCCGATCCCCACTTCGTCGACCGGACGCGGCCGCATGGCCACCGCGGCGAGTTCAGCGAAGCCGTCCGGCGTGAGTCCGATCTCGACTTCCGGAAGCAGCCCGACGAACTGTTCCTCTGGTCCCACTGCGCGCGGGTAGCCAAGCATGGCCGCGCGCTCGAGCTCTGTGAACATGTCTGCCACTCGCGCGAAAGCACGAAATTGGAGCAGCCGCGCGAACAGCAGGTCGCGTGCCTGTAGCAGTGCCAGGTCTTCCTGGTCCTCGACCTCCCCGTGCGGGATCAGGCGTGCCGCCTTGAGGTCGAGCAATGTCGCGGCGACGACGAGGAACTCGGTGACCTGTTCGAGGCCGGCTTCCGCGCCGAGGTCGCGGGTGTATGCCACGAACTCGTCGGTGACCTCGTGCAACGCAACCTCGGTCACGTCGAGGCGCTTGGAATCGATGAGCTGGAGGAGCAGATCGAAGGGGCCGGTGAAGTTCTTCAGGTGGACGCTGAATGTACCGTCGTCGCCCTCGGCATCTTGCTCGGTGCCGTTCTCTCCAAGACCGGCGTTCCCGGCCTCGGAGGCCTCCTGCGCCTCGGGAACCGCTTCCGCGCCGATGCCCGCATTCTCGGCGAGAGCTTCGGCAGCCTCGGCGGCGAGCTCGGCGGCCTCAGCGTCCCCGGGCGATGATTTCACGGGCGAGCGCGCGGTAGGCCTGGGCGCCGGCAGATTTTGGCGCCCATGAGGTGATCGGCTCCCCAGCGACGGTCGTCTCGGGGAATCGGACGGTCCGAGTGATCACGGTATCGAAAACCCGGTCGCCGAAAACCTCGACGACGCGGGACAGAACATCGCGCGCGTGGATCGTGCGGCGGTCGAACATCGTGATGAGGATCCCGCCGAGGTGGAGTCGCGGATTGAGCCGGTCCCGGACCTTGTCGATCGTGTCGGTCAGCAGCGCGAGCCCGCGGAGCGCGAAGTACTCGCATTCCATCGGGATGACCACGTTGTCCGAGCAGGTCAATGCGTTGACGGTGAGGAGCCCCAGCGAGGGCTGGCAGTCGATGAGGATGAAGTCATAGCGATCGGCGATGGGATAAATCGCCCTGTTGAGCGCCTGCTCGCGCCCCACTTCGTTGACCAACTGGATCTCGGCCGCCGACAGGTCAATATTCGCCGGGATCAGGTCGACGCCGTCGACGCGCGTGCGCACGAGCACCTCGTCCGTCGCCACCGACGAATCGATGAGCAGGTTGTACACCGTGAGGTCGAGCTCGTGATGTGGCACCCCGAGCCCCGCGGACAGCGCGCCCTGCGGGTCCAGGTCGACCACCAGCACCCGGCGCCCGTATTCGGCCAAGGCCGCGGCGAGGTTGATCGTGCTCGTGGTCTTGCCAACGCCGCCCTTCTGGTTACAGACGGCCACGGTCACGGCAGGCCCATGGGAGCTCAGCGGCTGAGGTTCGGGAATCGCCTCGAACCCGTCCCCGGCCGCATCGCTGTCGCTGCCGAGTAGCTCTGCTCGCGAAAACAGAGCCGGGTCCATTGGCCTTGCCTCGCTCGCCATTCGCCGCTCCTCCTTTGGCAGTCCCCGTGCCTCTGGCACATTCTCAACAACCCTACCGCCTGACTACTTCGCGCGCGGATGGGATTCGGCCCAGACTTCCCTCAACGTCTCGATCGTGACCTTCGTGTAGATCTGTGTCGTCGACACCGACGCATGTCCGAGCAGCTCCTGCACCACGCGGATATCGGCGCCACCTTCGAGAAGGTGGGTCGCGAACGAATGCCTGAGCGTGTGCGGTGACACCTCGGTGTCGATCCCGGCCCGCCGCGCGGACTCGCCGACCAATTGCCAGAGCGTCTGTCGGCTCACCCGCCCGCCCCGCTTGTTGAGGAACAGCGCGGGCTTTCCCGCCTTGTTGAGCGCCGGTCGCGCACGCACGAGGTACGCGCCGAGCGCCTCCCTGGCCGGACCGCCGACCGGAACGAATCGTTCCTTGGACCCCTTTCCGGTCACCCTCATCGCGGCGAACTCGCCGGGTTCGGCGCGCGCCACGGCCCCCACGTCGTCGACATCGAGGTCGATCAGTTCGCTCGCGCGCAACCCGCTCGAATACAGCAGCTCTATCATCGCTCGGTTGCGTATGCGTCCGGGATCGGTGTCGACCTCGGTATCCCCCGACGCATCGATCATCGCGAACACCTCGGCGACCGTCAGTGCTTTCGGCAGTCGCTGCCCCGAGCTCGGCAGGGCGACCGCGGCGGCTACATTGTCCGCGACCGCTCCGTCTTTCGCAGCGAACTTGTGCAGTCCACGCACCGCCGACATGGTGCGCGACACCGAGCTCGCCGCCAGCGGCTTCCGCCCGGCCTCGGCGTCGCCACGGCCCAGCCGGCCACGGAACTCCTCGACGTGACCGCTATCGACGGCCCGAAGATCGTCGACCCCCACCGCGTCGAGGTACTCCTGATACCGGGCGAGGTCGCGGCGGTACGCAGCGAGGGTAAGCGTGGCCGCCCCCTTTTCCACCGCGAGATGGTTGAGATAATCAGCTATGACGTCGGAGGCGCTCATCCGGCAGGCCTCTCCCCTCCGCGTGCCGCGCAGGCCATGTCAGGAGACGCCGAGCCGTCGCGCCGCCGCCAGCACCCCTGCCACCGCGATCGCATTGATGATCTGCCCGGACAGCACCCGTTCTACAACTGTCCGGAGCGGCACCCAGTCGATTTCGATTTCCGCTTCCTCGTGCTCCCGAATCTGCTTCGGCGTCTCCGCAAGATCGGTTGCGAGAAACACCTGCACTATTTCCGTAGAGAAGCCGGGGCTCGTCGCGAGGGTGACGAGGGGCTCGAGCCGCCC
>NZ_DYXM01000110.1 GCF_020742175.1 Dietzia timorensis | reverse complement strand
AATTGGATCGACACGATGGGCCACGCCGAGGGCATCATGCAGTTCCGGTGGCAGCGGGTGTCCGCTCCCATCACGGATGACGCCGGACCTACCGCGCACCTCGTGGACGCCGCCGATATCGCCTCCGAATTACCCGACTTCGCCGAGCAGAAGGTGACGCCAGAACAGTGGTCCGAACGCATCGCCGCGCGCCGACGTGCGTTCGCCCGCCGCATGCGCTCATAGCGCACACGGCGGGCGAAGGTGCTTGCCTCGTTGCTCGGCTGGCCGACCACTCGGCCGGCCGCCTACTCCGGGACGAGGTCCTGGACCGCGACCGGGCCTTGCACCTCTTCGCGCTCGCCGCGTGGGCCGTACACCATGATGGTGACGCGTCCGTGCAGGTCGACGTTGACGACGCCGCCCTCGAAGTCCTGCTCCCAGCCGGTGGACAGGCGGCGCTCGTCCGATGTCGGCAGCCCGAGGCGGCTGTCTTCCGCGCCGATCCTCCACCACGCGTCGCGCACGAGACCCCAGGTCACGTAGGTGCCCACGTCTGGCACCCAGTAGATGGTTCCGCCCTCGAAGTGATTACCGCGGGCAACCTTGCCCGAGTCGGACGAGGGGCGCGAAGACCACTCGCGCGTGGTCGGGTACATCAGCGGACCCCATTCCCAACCTGCGGTCCCGGGCGAGCTGGTTTCGCCCCACTTCGTGCGGATAGCGCCGCCGATCTCGTTGGCGCGACCGTCGGACACGAGCGGGTGCCAGTAGATGGCCTTGTCCTTCTCGAAGTTCTGGAACTTGCCGCCGCGGGCGGCGTCGAGCTCAGGCGTGGTCGCCGGGCCGAAGTAGCCTTGCGGCGACTGCCCGTTTGCGGCGGATGCGGCGACGTACTCCTCGCCGATGCGGCCGCCGACGTTCTGCGCGTTGGCAGTGGGGGCGACGAGACCGGACAAACCGGCGAAGGCGCCGGCGGCAATGACGGCGGTGAGTACGCGCCGGCCCCGGCCGTAAGAACTCCCGGCCGTGTTAGTTTTGTTTACATTTTCGGGCAAAAGAGTGGTACGCATAGCGATCTCCTTGGCATCGCCGACACCTTTCGGTCGGCATGAACAACGTGAATCCCGAGGCGAGTACCTGCGCTTTCACCGGAAGGTTTGCTCACCCGTCACATCTGTATTGTCGGGAAAGCGACGTGAGCCGTTACACTTCCGATTGATTCAAGCGGCCGCAGCGAAGGCCCCTACTTTTGTAGCGGCGCGGCTCGCGATCTTGAGGTACGCACCCTCATGCCGATGATCTCTACCGCTATCGCCACTAGGTACCCCATTGTCCACCTAGCGGTCTTGCTCGCGAAAGGGCCTAGACATCTCGCGAGTTATTTCCCTGACAGCGTCGCTTTCGGGCGACCATTCTCTCGACACATCCAACGTAGTGAGATCTGAAAGTTGCTCTAAGACCTCGTCGTCGAATTGCCGGCTATCCAGATAGCTGTCGCTGGGAATTGTTGACAACATACTCAACTGCGCAATTTCGCTTCGGAAGTGCGGAGGAGTTACGCGCTCTAAGAATCTTTCTTCGAACTCGCGGTCGTTGTCGGATGCCAAAATGTCCTCGAGCGTCCGGTACTTGTCCATCTCGGTATCCCCTTTGCCGAAGAGCGGTTTGACAATGACCACGGTCGAATTCGAGATCGGACGTATGAAGTCTCGCCCGTCACCGTCTTTTCGTACGGGTCGGCCATTAAAGAAGCTTCGCTTCGGGTCATACTTGATCTTCTCCCCGAGAAGCTCCCAGACATCTTCCATGCGCCCCTCCTCAAGCATTTCCGGGGCCGAATGTAGTACCAGGTTCTTTGCACCGTCCTTCAAGCGTTTTACGGCGGCACTGTGATCGTCAGGATGGACGTATCGGTTTGGATCCCCACGGTGTGCCCGTCCGTACGATACGAAGATCAGGCTTTGCGCATCCGTGATGTAGGTCCACATTTCCTTGAACGACTCGCGCGAGGTTCCTAGTACTGCGAATGCTCCGATATACGCATCCTTATCCACTGGTCGAGCGGATGCGAACTCCAACTCGTCGTCAAGTCCGCCCGTGATGGAAAACAGCTGTGGTCCAATCGCATGTGCGAGTGCTTCTGTGATTTCAGGATTTAATGCGCCGAGGGAGTCGCCACCTCTACCGGGGACATCGAGAAGTTCCGCGCTTGCTCGGCCCACTATCGTCATGAGGTCCGAGGAGGCCGCGCTCGACCTTGTGTCGGCACCTGGAACCTCCATCGCTGGACTGTCTCCGCCAGTTCCGGAGAAGAGGATTGCGGGGTCATTTACCGTCGACAATGCATCGACAATTGGCTGCTGCTCGCGCGCGCTTTCGTCCCAGTCGAATGCGAGAAGAGGCGCGAAAACCGTATCCGAGATACTTGTGGCCGTTTCCTTCCGCGCATCGCTCGCGAGAATGCGCCATACGACCTCCCTGTTCGTCCCCGCTTCGCCAAGAATTCGCGACATCAAGTCGGCGACCTCGTGATCAGAGATCTTGCTCCCGTCGCCCAAGGTCACAGGGTTGCCATGCGTTAATCGCATCCCCGCCGCAAGCTCGGATACTCGCTCGACCAATTTCATTGGGATGTCCGAATTACTCACAAGATCGGTATCGGCGGCAGATACCAAGGTAGATGTATCGACGAGATCGTCCAGAGTAGGTGCTGCGTCCATGGGCGCCAGCACGTTGTACTCACCCGTGGACCGGAAGAACGCTTGTGTATTCAGAGCGCGATTCATCGAATCCGGCAGCGATTCGATTCCGACCTCGACGGAAGAATCATCATCGCTGTGTTGCTCGATCTCGGAGAAGCACGAGCGGTCGACTGCTTCGACCACGTTTTCCGTCTCCGCCTTACCGTGCACAGACACTTCAACACCACGCGACGTGACGATTGCGGCGGCATTCGCCGCAGCGCGACGAGCCTTCGGATCCTGTTCTGTCGCCTCAAGCACCGAGGCAGCACTCGATTAGCTCTTGAAAAACTCGGTAACAAATTCGAGGTTGGTTCTTGGGACCTCAACGGATTCGCCGCTGGCAAGAGACAGTTTTGCGTCGTCGGTCATTGAGGCAGCTTGGCCCAAGCACTGTGCTACCGACGCACTTACCGCACCGCCAGTTTCGAGCTCGGTGCTAGAACATCCGGCAGCGACCATCGTTGTAGCCAAAGCGATTGTGCACCACCCGTACAGCAGCCGACGTCGTCGCGTCATTCTCGTGTTGCCTTCCTTTACGTCGTCCGCACGCGGCAGAACTCCAACTTCGGCGACAGTCCCGAAAGCACGTCATGCCGAGGGAGACCGTCCAAAGGCTACGAGGGATTTTCGAACGAGTTTGTTCCGGGCAATCGATACCTCGGGTGCGACAACGACCTCGCGCCGCGGCACTCGTTCGACCGCGGTTTCGAGAACTCCGTCCCCGCCGCGTTGGAAAAATCGGCCGGCTTCATACCGCGAAAGCACTGGACCGATAGACGAAAACAAACGTCCTGGTACTCGTTCAACTAACAACGCCACGAGTTGAATATTCCAGCCGCCTCAAACCTTTCTCTGACTTCCTTTTGAGGCAGACCCCCCAGGAACTTCCGATGGGTCGAGAAGCAAACTCGTGTCGGCCAACAGTCCGGCTACGTAGAAATCAAAAAACGAGCGCATCTCCCTTAATTCTGACGATGTGCTCTAGCTGGTCCGGCATCGCATTCAGCTCGCTTTGGGAAAAGAATGCGGACGTCACAGCAGATAATTCCGCCCGCGAGCGCCAAAGGAGACTGCCCTGTCAGCCAGTCAGTGGCGACACCTCGAGTTTCGTCACTCGTAAGCTCGCAGGCGGCATCGAGGAGGCCCCACCATTCGTCAGACATGCTCGTTTCTCACACCAAGGCTTGCGCCTCACGCATCGATCAGAGGACCGAGCTTTTCGCCGGCATCCCTCTTCAAGCTCAGCGATTCACCCAGTCACCAGTCGCATCCGAATTGTCGAACGCCTTGCCGTAGTCCTTGTCCGTGTCACCAACAATCTTCTCCGCGAGCTCCACGAAAAGTTCCTCATTCGCAGCCGCCGCGCGCCTCTCGAACGAGCCATCGCGGTCGATGAAGTCGACGTCCTCGTCGTCCCACTTATCGCGCGCGAACACGTCGCGATCCGCCGGCGCACCCACCAGGAACGCGTACAACGCCCGCGCCGATCCCGGCCCCGCATCCACTTCGAGTCCCAGGTCATCTAGCACGTCGGCCACCGACCGCTCTCCTTCGCGAACAAGCCGCGCCTGCGACGAATCCGCAGACACGACGGGCGAACCGACAACCGATTCCTCAGCCCGAATATCCACCTCGCGTGGCGCTGTGGTGAGCACACTCGACGCCGGATCGTAGAAAATCCCATTCGAGATCATCTCCTCGACGCGTTCCCGCTCAGCATTCGTGCCGCGCGCATCGATTCGCTCCCATGCAGCGCGCAGCCCATCCGTCAATGCGGCGTCGATGCGTTTGTGCACCTGCGCGGGCCCGTCCGCGGCCTCGGCCCCGGCTTCACCCGCGAACTGAGCCTCAGCCAGGAATATACTGTCCGCCGCATGCGTCGCGAGAGCTCTCGCCGCGTCGGAGGACGTCCCGAGCACCGCGACCACGTCGCTCGCCTGATCGAGCGAGTCAAGGGGCCGCACGCCGGAGAGTCCGGCACGTCCGCCGTCACCCCCGGCAAGTTCGAAAAGCCGCGGCCCGATCGCATTCGCTACAGCCGTAGAGACGCCCGGGTTGACAGCACCCATCGGCTGGTCCCCATAACCGTCGATCTTGAGCAGCGGCCCTCGTGCCTCAGCAACAATCCGCGCGAGCTCACCCGTCGCCTCGCCCGCAAGCGCCGCAGCCTCGCCAGGCTGCGCGGGACCTTCGAATATGACGTCGGAGTCGCCCAGATTTCCGAACAACTTCTCCGCGCCGCTCCTTATGCCGGGGTCGTCGGGCCAGTCGAATGCCAGGAGATGGCCGATCGCGTGCGTCGAGGCATAGTCGAGATTCCCGTACCTGGCGTCTTCGGGTTCGGTCTCGGCGATGCCGGGCGCGACGAAGCTGCCACCGGGAATCTCGCCGAGGCGTTGGGGCCCACCTTCGCGACCGGTCACGAACGCATCGTGCACCGCGGTGACGTCCGGCGCGGCGGCAGACATCATCGTCGAAAGCAGGCGCGCGATTTCGTCGTCGGCGACGCGGTTGCGTTCTCCGGGTACGGACATGTCGCCGCCGCCCTGACCGACGACCGCGCCCGCGATCTCCCCTGCGCGTGCAATGAACGCGCGGTCGATGTCCGAGCCGCGACGCACCTCCTCGTCGGCTGCATCGACCACAGCCGACACCGATTCGAGTTCGGAGAATGTGCGTAGGGTGACGCGTCCGCCGAGGCCGAAGATCCTCGCATTCCATGCGACCGGGCTCGACGTGAGCGCTGCCCTCAGCTCCGCGGGCAGCGCATCGATGCCGCCGGTTTCGGGCGCCTCGCCGCGCAGGTCGATGAATCGCTCGACGACGATCGGCGCCGGGGCATCCTCCTCGTCGGCGGATTCCGACTCGCTTTCCTCGGCAGCGCTTGACTCGGTGGCGCCGCTGGATTCCGTCGCGGACTCCTCGGCGCCACTCGGTTCCGCGGTTTCGCCCGCGTCGGCGTTGCTGCCCGGCCCCCCGGCCTCCGCGTCGGCAGGATCGGCGTCGGCAGCCTTGGATGCTTCGGCACTTGACTGCTCCGCAGCGCGGCCCCGGGACTCCGCCTCGGACCTGGCGCGCCCCTCGTAGTCTGGGTTCTCGTCGAGCTCGGCCGAGGCCGCGTCGTGCGCGGCAAAGTCCTCCGGCGCGGGCTCGAAGCACGCAGGATCCACCACCGCATCTGGGCCCGGGCCTTCGAATTCCTCTACCGCAGGACCGAGGGACCCCGGGGTCTGGACCTGCGGATTGGCGAGCACCGAGAGCGCGTTGCCGAGAATTTTTCGAGCTTCGACGTCATTCTTGGTGGAAGCGGCGAGCGCCAGGGCGCCACCGCGCGCGTCAAGAGTCGCGGCCATCGATGCGAGGTAGTCGAGATTCTCGCGCGGGATCCACACGTCCATCCCGCGCGCGAGGGCGGTCAACTGGGCATCGGTGAGTGCAGCAGCCACTGTGAGGCATTCACGCTCCGTAGAAGTCAGCGGGATTTCCGGGACCGGCACCTCGTCGGAGAGGAAGCTGCAGCTCGCCGACCCCGCCGCGAGCGCGGGCACGAGCAACGCCCCTGCCAACCAGCGCCGAATCCGTGCCACCGCTCCCCCTCTAGTCTCGTCGTCCACCCCTCGTGTGCACGGCCCGCAGACCTGCACGCTTGCCTTAGTTTTTACCGCACCCGA
>NZ_DYXM01000109.1 GCF_020742175.1 Dietzia timorensis | reverse complement strand
GCATTCTCGGCGCAGTATCGGGTGCTTGTCCACCCCGACCGCCAACTGGCCGCCGATGGAACCGACCTGCGCTCTGCCCTCGACCGCGGGTTGCGCCGAGCGACCCCGAAGACGCGAGGATAGCCCGCGGCGATATGGACAACACGACGCGAACAATCCGACACCTGCTCGCCTCTGCGGGATGCGACGGCTGGTGCCACGCCCAGGTCGTTGGTGATCCCGAGACGGGGATCGGTCTGCGCTCGACCGCCCCGGTCGTCATCTCGTCGATGTATAAGGTGCACCTCATGGTCGCCGCATGCCGGTCGAATGAAGCCGGCTCGCTCGACTTCGACCGCCGGATTCGCATCGAACCGGGTCGCTACGCACCCGGGCCGACCGGATTCGCGTTGTTCTCCGACACCGTCGACGTTTCGCTACGCGACGTTGTCCGATCGATGATCACCGTGTCGGACAATACCTCCGCGGGTATCGTCTACGAGCTCCTCCCCGACGGCGCGCTCGAGGACACGCTGTCACGTCTGGGGTTGACCGAGGCCAGAATCTTCCCGAACCCCGGCGAGCGCTCCGTCCCTGCATCGGCCAAACCTGGCGCCACGGCCGCCGAGGACGCGGCATACGTGATCGCCGCGTTCGCCACCGATGACGACGGCACCGAATTCGACCCGGCGTACTACTCCCAGTCGACTACCGCAGAAATGTGCACGCTCCTCGATCTCATCTGGACCGACGCGGCCGCCGATCCCGAGCAGTGTGCCTTCATGCGGAGGTTGCTTCGCGAACAGGTGTGGCGCCACCGCGTGTCCTCCGGTTTCTCCCCGCGCCGATTCGAGGTCGCGGGAAAGACGGGGACCATCGATCGCGTCCGAGCGGAGTCCTCGGTCGTCACGCCGTCCGGGGAACGTCCGGTCGCTCTGTCGATCGTCACGAGGGCCGCGCGCGCCGAACCCGAGCTCCCCGAGGTCGATCGGGCCATCGGCCAAATCGCTCGGGTGCTTGTCGATGCGCTTCGACAGCGGCATGGCCGACGCGCATAGCCCGACCGGAATTCTCCGGTGATCGCCCGGCTTACACTGGTAGGCGTGAACGCACTCAATTACGTCCGCAATGTCGTCGCAACGCGTGCGCAAGTCTCGCAGCCGGTGCTCACCGCCAAGGTGTTGTCGAAGCTCACCGGGAGCTCGTCGAGCTCAAAGGGCTCTAAGCACGGCCCGCAGTTCGATCCGCAATCCTCCGCGATCGCGCAGGCGAACGCCGTGGCCGGTGCACTCAACTTCCCCAGCGCCGCCGAGGTCGACCGCACCGACGGCATTCTCGCGGCTCGCCGAGCGGCCGCCCCCGCCGCGCCGGGTGTTCCCGCAGAAACCCGAATTCCCTTCGACGAGGAGGATGCGGGCTCCGACGTCATCGACGAAGCGGGCGCGTAGCCCGCAGCTACGGCCGAGGTACGAGGTAGCGCCCCGCGCCGGGCACTACTTCGACGTCCATCGGGAGCGGGCCCCAACGGTCGCCGTCGGCGTAGCCGTTGACCCCGTCCATCTCGATGCGCACGTGCTTCGCGCGGTACGTGCTCACGCCTTCTTCCTCGACGAACGAGCCGGAGAAGATCTTCCCGAATTTCGACGCGGCGCGGAACCGATTCATCCGCTCGAGCACCGTCACATCGAACAGGCCGTCGTGGTGGTCGGCGTCGGGGCAGATTCGCATTCCGCCGCCATAGGTGGCGGTGTTGCCGACCGCGATGAGGGTGAGCGGCTCGGTGAGCTCGATGGTGTGGTCGAGCACGATCCGCGCGGGGATCGAGTGGAAGTTGAAGAACTCGAGCGCGATCGCGAGGTTGTAACGCATCTGCCCGCGCGGCCACCTGATCGTGTTCGTCCGGTCGGACACACGCGAATCGAAGCCCGCGCAGGCGATCGTCCCAAACCAATATGGTTCGGCGTCCGGCTGCCCTGCCGTGCGGATCACGCCGAGGTCGGTGGTGGTGTAAAACCCCTTCGCGATGACGTCGCACGCGCGTTTCGTATCGGTGGGGATGTGGTATTCGCGGGCGTGGTCATTCCCCGTCCCGGCGGGGATGATCCCCAGCGGCTTCCCGCTGCGGGCCTGCGCCTGCAGCGCGAGCCCGATGAGGCCGTCGCCGCCGCACGCCACCAACGCGTCGATCGAGGGATCCGCGATCGCTTCCGCCGCGAGCGCCTGCGAGGCCTCGCGGCTGTCGCCCTCGATCGATTCGACTTCGATGCCGAGCTCGGCGAATCGTTCGCGCGCCTTCGCGCCGATGCTCTTTGCCGAACCCAGTCCGGCCGCGGGGTTGGTGAGGAGCGCGATGCGTCGGATCGACGTCTCTCCGCACGTGTCCTGCGCCGCGGGTGCGTCGGGGGTGTCCGGGGCGCTGCCCTGCTCCGACGTCATGACTGGTTCTTCGCTTCCGTCCCGGAGGGGATGAGCTTGCCGGGGTTGAGGACGCCCGCCGGGTCGAGGGTGCGCTTGATGCCGCGGAGGATCTCCACGCCGAGCGGCTCGATCTCGTCGGTCATGTACGGCATGTGATCGGTGCCCACGGCGTGGTGGTGCGTGATCGTCCCGCCGTTCGCCTCGATGGCCTTCGACACCGCCTGCTTGGCGGCGCGCCACTGCGCGAGCGGCTGCTCGTCCTGACCCGCGACAATCGTAAAGTACAGCGAGCAACCGGTCGCGTACACGTGCGAAATGTGGCACATGACCAGCGCCATCGTGCCCGAATCGTTGAGCGAGGTCGCCAGCGCGTCGCCCACCGCCTTCTTCAACCGCGCCGCGTTT
>NZ_DYXM01000108.1 GCF_020742175.1 Dietzia timorensis | reverse complement strand
GAGCAGCAGGTCGAGGCCGGGGCCGCTGGCATCAGCCTCGACGAGCACGACCCCGGGCCCGGCCGACCGGGCTGCGCGTAGCGCTGCGATACACGCGAACGTCGAGGTCCCCGCCCCGCCGTGGGCCCCGGCGACGAGGACGTGGCGGCCGCCACTGTCGGCCGTGGCCGCGCCGTCGAGCAGTCGCAGCAGCGTGGAGGTTTCACTCGGCAGGGCCAACGCGCGGCGGCCACCGGGGCGCCGGGGTGTGAGGTCCGAGCAGACCGCGATTGCCCGGCCCGCGTTGCGGCACGCGGGTCCGGCGGCCTGACCTGCGCGCTCGTACGCTCCAGCGTCATAAAACATGAGCGGCGTCCCAGGAGAGAGCCCGGCCAGCTCGGTGGTGGTCGCGGTCAGGCCGCAGGCACGCACGGCGGCGAGGCAATCCTCGGCCAGATCCGGGTCATCGACACAGACCGCTACCGAGGCGCGCGCGGGAGGGGCGCCGCGCCGCGGGGACGGTTGGTTGTGGGTGCGTGGTGTGGGCATGGCACAACCCTCGCCCATGACGTCGGACGTCCCGCCCGGAAAACCTGCAACGAAATCAACCGCTGTGGATGGCGGAGAGTTGTCCACAGGCGCATTTCATGTGTCGAACTCGGGTGTGTTCGGGCCCCGGATGTGCCAGAATGCCCATGTGACCACACCCCCTGGACCAGCGCGCATCCCGCACCGCATCGGTGCGACGACGCCTGCGGGCACCGCCGGGGAGGTTGCGGCGTTCTTCGATCTGGATCACACGATCATCGCTACTTCTGCCTCATTTGCGTTCAATGCGGAATTCATTCGCAACGGGATGATGAGCCGCCGCACCCTCGCGAAAACCGCGGTCGCCAAGCTCGCGGTCGAGGTCGTCCCGAGCGAGGTCGGCGACACCCAGCGCGCCATGGACCTTGCGGGCAACGCGGTGCGCGGAATGACCCGCGCGGAGGTCCGGCGGGTCGTCGACGAGACGCTCGAGGAGATCATCACCCCGAAGGTGTTCACCGAGGCCAAGGAGCTTATCGCCGACCATAGGCGCGCCGGGCACTCTGTGGTCGTGCTCTCTGCAGCGGCCAGCGAGATGGTCGAGCCGATCGCGCGGATGCTAGGTGCGGACCAGTTCCGCGGCACCGAACTCGAGGTCGGGCCCGACGGCCAGTACACCGGGGCGATCTCGTTCTACTGCTGGGCAGAGGGCAAGGTCGACGCGATGCGTTCGCTCGCGGAGAAGGCGCCGGTCGATTTCTCGGCGTCGTACGCCTACTCGGACTCCGATTCGGACATTCCGATGCTCGGCCAGGTAGGCCATCCCGTCGCCGTCAACCCCAACCGTCTTATGCGCCGTGAGGCCGTCGAGCGCGGCTGGCCGATACTCGAATTCTCGAAGCCGACGCCACTGTTCCCGTCTTCGGTGCCGAAAACCATGCGCGGCAAGCTCAAGGACAAGCTGGGCAACACCGCCATCACGAGCCGCGCGAAGGCGCGAACCGCGATGGACGCACTCAACCAGCGGCGTCCGCAATAGCGCGAGCCTCGCGCGCGCCGTCGATGATGGCCTCGCACTGGAACGCGATCCAGTCGGTGAGCCCCTCGCTTGTGCCGGTCGCGAAACCGGCGAGCAGCGTCTCGTATCGGTCGCGGTCGCGGTTCCACAGCACCTCGGGCACGCCGAGCCCGTGCGGGTCGAGTCCCGTCGACACGCACACCAGGCGCGAGGCGGCGCGGGCGACGACGCCGTCGGCGTAGCCGAATGGTTTGAGCGAGGCGAGTTCGCCGTGGACGACGGCCGAGAGCACCGGCGCGGCAACGTTCGTGCCGCCGGTGACAAGCGCCGCCAGACCTTGCAGCCGCTCGGACACGCCGGCGTCGGCGCGCGGCCTGCCGAGCCCGTCCGGGTCGGCGTCCGGGACCTCCGAATCGAGTCCCGCCGCGGCGAGCGTGTGGATGCGGGCGAGCTGCTGCAGCGGCGCGCGGGTCCACACGGCGGTGGCGTGGTCGAGCCCCTCACCGTGCATGATCCCCGCGACGCGCAGCGCCCCGGCGACGATCGGATCGTCGACATCGCCAGTCGTGCCGAGCCGGACGGTGCCGCCGGCGAGCGCCGCCGAGGCGCGTGCGGCGCGCAGGCTCGCCTCGGCGGCGGATGTCGCCCAGCCGCGCCGGTTGGCCTGGTGCCGGTGCACGGCCGCGATGGCCTCGCGGGCCTCCTCGAGCGCGTCGGGAATGCCCGGCAACTCGGCGAGCGGGGCCAGTGGATCGGCTGGTGAAGATGTCACGAATGCCACGGTAGCGCCTGCGGTCGGGCGAACGCGACTCCGGGCGTACGCACGTCTACGCCGCGGGCGGGCACGTTCCACCTGGCAGGTTTCCCAGCTGATCCGTGAGCGTCTGCGCGATCGCGTCGAGCTTCTTCTCCGCGGAGCCGAGATCCGGTGCGTCCGCGATTACGGCGACGGCGACGTCACCGCTGGGTGTCGGCAGGATGCCGAACTGCCGCGCAAGGTAGCCGGCGTGCGTATCGGCCGGCCCCCAGCCTCCCTTGAACCGGGCGCCGTCGATGCGACCGAGTCCCCACCGCTGTTCCGGAACGATCGACCCCATCTCGGCCAGCACCGCTGCGGAGTCCGGCAGGCACGGCAGGTTCGCGGCGAACGTCGCCTGGTTCGCCGCATCCCACTGCGTCTGCCCGAACACCGTGAAACCCTCGCGCAACCGCGTCGCCGGGACGGTGGTCGTCACGTCGCGTGCCTCGCGCAGCACGCCTGTGACGGCGGAGGCGGCGCTCTCGCCGCCGCCGAGGCCCTCCCACAGCGCCTCGGCGGCCTCGTTGTCCGATTGCGTGATGGCCGCGCGGACCTGCGTCGCTGCGCCCGGGTTCACCCGGAGCGCGGCGATCGCCAGCGGCACCTTGCTCGTCGACCAGGCGACCCCGGTCTGCAGGTCGCCGAACACCGCGACCTCCTCGGCCCGCCCGACCGGGGCGATCGCGATGCCGGTGAGCTCGGGAAGCGCGTGGCCGATGCTTTCGAGCGCCTCGCCGGTCGCAGGGACCGGTCGAGCAGGCACCGTGGACGGCGGGCGGACCTCGGACGGCCCGGCCTGCGAGGGCGACTGGACGACCTCCGGCACCGTTTCCACTCCGGGCTGGACGCCCATCGCGCCCGGAGCCGGAGCAACGACGGTGTCGGCGATGTGGCGGGCCGGCGGTTCGTGGTCGGGAATGCAGCCGGCCAGCGGGAATACGACTGCCGCGGAGGCGGCCAGCGCGCCCGCGCCGCGCAGCCTAGTAGATATAGACGACGGCATTGTTCCCTCCGGTGCACTGCACGACGTTCGTGCCGGCGGGCGCGCAGTACATCGTGTAGGAGGTGCCTGTCACCGGGCTATGCGCACTGATCGTCGCCGCGCCTCCCCCTGCGCCCGAGGCGAGGTAGGAGTCGCGAACGGACGAGGCGAACGGGCAGCTCGTCGCCGAGGAACCGGCACCGGCCCGCGCGAATGGCCCGCCGCCGAGCGAGGAGCACTGGTACGCGCCGGCCGGGGTCGAGGGAACGGCCGGGGCAGGCGCGGGCGCCGCCGGCTCCACCACGGGCATCGTCGAGGCGGAGTCCGCCGAGTCGGGTTCTGCCTCCGCCGTCACAAATTGGGTCGAGGTCGCCGCGGCGCTCTGGGTGGAGGAGTTGCCGGAACCGAACCACAGCAGCGTGCCGAGCACGGAGATCGCGGCGACGAGCAGAACGATCGCCACGATCGCGACCACGAGCGCCGGGCTGGTGCGTCGCCTTCCGGCATCGGGCGCCCACTGGGGCTGCCCCTGGTAGCCGAATCCGCCATAGCCGCCGCCCCACTGCTCCCCACCCACAGCCTTCTCCATCTCTCCAGGACCCCGTTCGACGCTCCGGGAGCGCCGCCCAGGGCGGGGCGCACGAGAGCTACAGGGGCACAGTGCCAGTAAAAGGAACGTTTATCCGCCGCGTGACCGGTAAAATCCATAGAGCCGGGCCCAATGTGGGCCTCGCCGGAGAATGTCCCGGACGGATAACTGAACTTCGACTAAGAATACGTGTTGGGAGTGCATTTAGGGAAGTGCCATTCCCCGCTCACCCCGGTGGGTGTGCACGATCGCGACGGGTCCCGTCACTCCCTCCGCCGCGGCGGGTGGAAACGGGGCGGGTTCAGAGGCCTTACCTCGACAAAAGGAAGAGAACATGTCTGCACAGGAACAGCTGGAGATGCTGCTCTCGGCGACTGCATTCGATAGCGCCGGGACCAAGGTGGGCGACGTTCGCCAGGTCTACCTCGACGATGCGACCGGGCGCGCCACCTTCGCTTCGGTGAGCACCGGCATTTTCTCCGCAGACGCCGTGGTGCCGCTGTTCGGTTCGCGGCTTCTCGACGGCGAGCTGCACCTCGGCCACAAGAAGGCCGCGATCAAGGAATCTCCCCGCTTCGATAATTCCGAGGACGCGCTCACGCCCGACCAGGAGCGCGACCTGCTCGAGCACTTCGGGATGGAGGCCCCGCCGCTCGACCCCGCCGTCGAGCAGCGTCGCGACGCGACCGTCCGCGAAGGCGCAGCCTCGGGTGCTGCAGATTCCGATGCCGGCGCCGCGAGCAGCAATAAGGACAACGCCAAGGCCGAGCCGGGTACCATCCCCGCTCGCCGCCTCGCTTCCGTGGAGCAGCCCGAAAAACCCACACCCGGCCATGACGGCGGAGCTGCCGAGCCGTCTGCGTCGCCGGCTCCCCAGAGCGCGAAGCCTGCGGAAACCAAGGTCTCCGAGCCCGAGAACCCGTCCGAGCCCCCGGCCTCGAAGTAGGCCGCGCGACTTCTCCGTACGCGAAGCGGCGGGCGCCCCCAAAGTGGAGGCGCCCGCCGTTTCGCATCGGCCCGGCTCACAGGACAGCCGGCCGAGTTCAGCTCACGCCGAGGTCGATGTCCTTTCCGGGGACCGCGGCCAGCAGCTTCTGCGTGTAATCCTCGCGCGGGTTGTCGAACAGCTCGTCGGTGGTGTTCTCCTCCACAACCTCGCCCTTCGACATCACGAGCACGTAGTCCGCGATCTGCCGCACGACGGCGAGGTCGTGCGTGATGAACAGGTAGGTCAGCCCCAGCTCTCCCTGCAGCTCGGCGAGCAGGTCGAGGATCTGCGACTGCACGAGCACATCAAGCGCGGACACCGCCTCGTCGAGAACGATGACCTCGGGATCCAAGGCGAGTGCACGCGCGATGGCGACGCGCTGGCGCTGCCCGCCGGACAGCTCGCCCGGGAACCTGCGCGCCATCTCGGGCGGCAGCGCCACCTTCTCGAGCAGCTCGCGCACCTTCGCATCACGCTCGGCCTTCGTGCCCACGCTGTGGATGCGCATGGGTTCGGCGATTGTGTTGTGGATCGAGTACATCGGGTCGAGCGAGCCGTACGGGTTCTGGAACACCGGCTGCATCTTGCGGCGTAGCGAAAGTTCGCCCTTGCGCGAGAGCCCGCTCACCTTCGTGCCCTCGAACGACACCGAACCGCTGGTCGGTTCGAGCAGCCCGAGCACCATCTGCGCGACGGTCGACTTTCCCGAACCGGACTCGCCGACGAGCGCCGTCGTCGTCCCGCGCCGCATCGTGAACGTCACGTTCTTCACCGCGGCCACGTCCTCGGACTTCCACGGCACCTTCCCGCGAACCTTGAACACCTTGGTCAGGTCCTCGGCGACGATGACGTCGCGGTCGGGGTTCTTCTCCTCGGCCACGCTCTCGGCCTCGTCGACCGACTCCGCGACGACCTCCTCGCGCAGCTCGGCCGTTCCACCGGCGAGCTCGATCCGGCGCGAGGCCAGCGACGGCGCGGCCTCGACGAGCCGCTTGGTGTACTCGTGCTTCGGGTTCTGCAGGATCTGCAGGCTCGGCCCGGATTCGACGATCCTGCCCCGGCTCATGACGACGATGCGCTGCGCGCGCTCGGCGGCGAGACCGAGGTCGTGGGTAATGAGCAGCACCGCGGTACCGAGCTCGGAGGTCAGCCCCTCGAGATGGTCGAGGATCTGCCGCTGCACGGTGACATCGAGCGCGGACGTCGGCTCGTCGGCGATGAGCAGCTCTGGGCGCGCCGCGAGCCCCGTCGCGATGAGCGCGCGCTGCTTCATCCCGCCGGAGAATTCGTGCGGATACTGGTTGACGCGGCGTTCGGCGTCAGAAAGTCCAGCTTCCTTGAGCAGCTCGATCGTGCGGGCCCGCACGGCCTTACGCCCGGAGGCGACGTTGTTGGCGCGCACGGCTTCGTCGATCTGGTAGCCGACGCTCCACACCGGATTGAGGTTGGACATCGGATCCTGCGGCACGAAACCGATGTGCGCCCCGCGCAGCTGCTGGTAGCGCTTTGCCGGGGCGACGCGGAACTTACCGGAGTCGTCGGTGCCGACGAGGCGTGCCCCGTCGAATTCGATCGTTCCGGCGGTGACGTGGCCGCCGCCCTGCAGGAGCCCGAGGATCGCCGCGGCGGTAGTGGACTTGCCGGAGCCGGATTCGCCGACGATCGCGACGGTCTCGCCACGGTACACCGACAGCGAGGCCCCGAACACGGTCGGCAGCGGCTTCTTCTTCGAGCCGAACGCAATGTCGAGGTCCCGGACCTCCAGGAGCGGACGGTCTTCGGCGGCTTCGCGCTTCGAGGCTTCGCGCTTCGAGTTATCGCTCATCGCTTCCGCTCCTTCGGGTCGAGGGCATCGCTCAACGCATCGCCCATCATGATGAATCCGAGCACCGTGAGCGCCAGCGCGGAGGCCGGCCAGAACAGGATCATCGGCGACTGGCGCAGCGAGGACTGCGCCGTCGAGATGTCATTACCCCACGACACCTCTGACGGCGGAAGTCCGATCCCCAGGTAGCTCAGGGTGGCTTCGGCCACGATATAGATACCGAGGCTCGTCGTCGCGATCACGATGATCGGCGCCAGCGAGTTGGGCAACACGTGTCTGAGGAGGATGCCCATCCCCGATTGCCCGAGGGAACGCGAGGCCATCACGTAGTCGTTCTGCTTGGCCTCGATGACCGCGGCCCGCGCCACGCGCGCCATCTGAGGCCAGGCGAACGCGGCGAGCACGATGATCACCGTGAAGGTGTTGCGATCGGCGAACAGCTGCATGAGCACGATGCCGGCGAGGATCAGCGGAATCGCGAAGAACACGTCGGTGATGCGCGAGAGCAGCGAGTCGATCCATCCACCGAGGTAGCCGGCGAGTGCGCCGATGGCGACGCCGACGAGGAGCACGAACGCGGTCACCCCGAGGCCGGTGAGCACCGACGCACGAGCACCGTAGATCGTCCGCGCGTAGACGTCGTAGCCCTGCTTGGTGAAACCGAAGGGGTGCCCGGGTTCGGGACCCGCCTCGGACTTGGCGAGGTCGCCCGCGCGCGGATCGAGCGAGGTGAACAGGTGCGGGAACGCGGCGACCACGACGACGAGCAGGATGATCACTGCCGAGGCCCAGAACAGCGGTCGCTTGCGCAGGTCGAGCCATGCTTCTCCCCACAGGCCGCGGGGAGTCGAGGTCGGAGACTTGGAATCGCGTACGACGACGTCATCCGGCTCGGCTTTCGAGACGTAGCGCGCGCCGCGGTCGTAGAGATGGGAAAGGTCTGACGGTGTCGACACGGCGGACTTTTCGTTCGGGTTCGACTTAGGCATAGCGGATCCTCGGGTCGAGCGCGGCATAGAGCAGGTCGATGATCAGCGTGGCGAGCATGTAGATGATCACGAGAAGGGTGACGACGCTGACCACGGTCGGCGCCTCACTGATCTGCACAGAGCGGAACACGAGCCCGCCGATGCCGTTGATGTTGAAGATTCCCTCGGTGACGATGGCGCCGCCCATGAGCGAGGCGAGGTCGGCGCCGATGAACGTGACCACGGGAATGAGGGAGTTGCGCAGCACGTGCACGGAGATGACGCGCGGCTTGCTCAGGCCTTTCGCGTATGCGGTGCGGACGTGGTCGGCGCCGATGTTCTCGGCGACCGAAGACCGGGTCAGCCGCAACACGTAGGCGAACGAGACGAGCCCGAGAACGAACGCCGGCAGCAGGAGACTCTGTATCGAGGTGTCCGAACCGACGCTTATGGGCGCGATTCCCCATTTGACGCCGAGAAGGAACTGCGAGACGAAGCCGATGACGAAGATCGGGACGGCGATAATGAAAAGGCTGACTACGAGCACGGTCGAGTCGAAGAAGCCGCCCTTGCGGATACCGGCGATGACGCCGAACCCGATGCCGAAAATGGTTTCGATGATGAGCGCCATGATGGCGAGTTTGAGGGTGACGGGGAACGCCTCGGCGATGACGTCGAGCACGTCGCGGTTGGAAAATGTCTTTCCGAAGTCTCCGGTGAAGATCCCTTGCAGGTACAGCAGGTACTGGACGAGGAACGGCTTGTCCAGGTTGTACTGCTCGCGCAGGGTGTTCACGACAGCGTCGCTGAGCGGCTTGTCGCCGGCCAGCGCGGCGACCGGGTCGCCGGGGATGAGGAACACCATCGCGTAGATGAGGAACGTCGCACCGAAGAAGACGGGGATCATCTGCAGCAGTCGCCGCAGGAGATACCAGATCATGGTTGACCTCTAGATGTGTAGTGCCATTGCCCAGGCACGTCTTGAGGGGCGCACGTCGGACCGGTGCCGAACGTGCGCCCCATCATGCGTGTGCGCTGGAAATGATCCCGTTGTTAGTTCTTGGTGATCTGGGTGTAGACGGGCACGGACTTCCAGTTGTACTCGACGTCCTTGAGCTCCGGATTCCACGCCGTGGACACGTTCGAGTACCACAGCGGGATGGCCGGGAGGTCCTCGAGCAGGACGTTCTGCGCGTCGCGGACGATCTCTGCACGCTTGCCCTCGTCGGTCTCGGAGCCGGCCTCGTCGATGAGCTTGTCGAATTCCTTGGAGGAGTAGTCGCCGTCATTCGCGCCGGCGTCCGTGCGGTAGAGGTCCGTGAGGAAGCTCATGGTCGACGGGTAGTCGGCCTGCCAGCCGGTGCGGAACGCCGTCTCGATCGTGCGGTCGGTGACGTCGTCGCGGATCTGCTGGAAGGTGGGCACGCTGGCGCCCTCGGACTCGATGCCCAGGGTCTCGCGAATCTGGTTGGTCACGGCCTCGGCCCACGCCTGGTGGTCACCATCGGCGTTGTAGGCGATGTCGAGGGAGCCGGAGAACGGGCTCATCTTGTCGGCCTCGGCCCAGAGCTTCTTCGCCTCCTCGGGGTTGTACTGGAGGACATCACTGTTCTCGAGCTCTTCGCCGCCGCCTTCGATGGCCGGGGTCGTGAAGTCCACGGCCGGGGTGTGGGTGCCCTCGAATATCGTCTCGGTGATCTCGTCGCGGTCGAAGGCCATGGAGATCGCCTTGCGGCGCAGCTTGCCTTCTTCCCCGCCCCAGTGCTCGAGGCGTTCGGGGATGGTGAACGACTGGAAGACCGCCGCGGGCTGGTTGACGTTCGAGTCCGGGAAGTCGGACTCGTAGGTCCCGTAGTTCTGCGAGGGGACACGGTAGTCCATGAGGTCGAGCTGCCCGGCCTGCACGTCGAGGTACGCGGTGTCCATGCTCGAGTAGATGCGGAAGTCGATGCCCTCGTTCTGAGGCTTCTGCTCGCCGTCGTAATTTTCGTTCGGCACGAGCTGGATCGATTCGTTGTGGACCCAGCCCTCATCGCCCAGCTTGTACGGGCCGTTGCCGATCGGGTTCTCACCGAAGGCGTCCATGTCGTCGTAGGCGCTCTCCGGGAGCGGGCTGAATGCCGAGTAGCCGAGCCGGTCGGGGAAGTCGGCAGTGGGGCGCGAGAGTGTGACGTTGAATTCGGTGTCGCTGACAACCTCGAGTCCGGAAAGCTCGGTCTCGGTGGCGCCTTCTTCGGAGACGTCCTCGAAGCCCTCGATGGGCTCGAAGAAGGACTGGGCGAGCTGCGCGTTCTTCGAGGCGGCGCCGTAGTTCCATGCGTCGACGAAGCTGTTGGCCGTCACCGGCGAGCCATCGGAAAAGGTCTTGCCCTCTTTGAGCTTGATGTTGAATTCGGTGGCGTTCTCGTTCGGGGTGATTTCCTCGGCGACGGCGTTGTTCACCCCACCCTTGACGTCGTAGGACACGAGGCCCTCGAAAAGCAGGTCCACCAGGCGACCGCCGCCGACCTCGTTGGTGTTTGTCGGGATGAGTGGGTTCTGGGGCTCGGTATTGAATGCCCGAATTACGTTGTCGCCGGAGTCTCGTCCGCCGGAGCCGTCGCTGGAACACGCCGCGAGCGACGTCCCTGCCAAGAGCGCGGCTGCCGACACCGCGACAACCTTATTGAACCTACGCACAGAAAACCTCCCGTTTCGATTCGCGGGCGGAGATGACGTCCTCCACCCGCGCGACGACGCCGGGTCCTTGTAAAACCCGACAGCGGATCGCCGCTGATCAACCGCCTAAGGCATGTG
>NZ_DYXM01000107.1 GCF_020742175.1 Dietzia timorensis | reverse complement strand
GTGCCGATGTTTACGTGCGGCTTCGTCCGCTCGAACTTCGCCTTCGCCACTTGTTTGTCCTCCTGGACTGGTATGGGCTCACGTGGTTCGTGAGCACATTCGGTTTCAGCTTGTACTGACTTTACTTACTGTGCCTGACGGCACGTTCCGGCGGCCACCCGGAGGTTTCGACCGAAGGCCGCCGGTAAGGCGTGTTGCCTGCTCAAACAGGTTGCTTGGCAGGTTAACACACCCCTACCGGACTATTCCCCGGTCGCCTTGGCGATGATCTCCTTGGACACAGAGGCCGGAACCTCTGCGTAGTGTCCGAAGACCATCGAGTAGTTGGCTCGGCCCTGCGTACGGGACCGAAGGTCACCGACGTAGCCGAACATTTCGGAAAGCGGCACGTAGGCCTTGACGACGCGGGCGCCGGTGCGCTCCTCCATCGACTGGACCTGGCCGCGGCGGGAGTTGATGTCGCCGATCACGTCACCCATGTAATCCTCGGGAGTCGTCACCTCGACGGACATCATCGGCTCGAGGATGACAGGCTTTGCCATCCGAGCCGCTTCCTTGAACGCCATGGAGCCGGCGACCTTGAAGGCCATCTCCGAGGAGTCGACCTCGTGGTACTGGCCGTCGAGGAGCGTCGCCTTGACGTTGACCATCGGGTAGCCGGCGAGGATGCCGTACTGCATCGAGTCCTGGATACCGGCGTTGACCGAAGGAATGTACTCCTTCGGCACGCGGCCACCGGTGACCTTGTCCTCGAATTCGTAAGTCTCGCCCTCTTCGATCTTCTCGTCCTCGAGGGGCTCGAGACGGATCTGAACCTTGGCGAACTGACCCGAACCACCGGTCTGCTTCTTGTGGGTGTAGTCGTACTTCTCGACGACGCCCTTGAGTGTTTCGCGGTAGGCAACCTGCGGCATACCGACGTTGGCCTCGACCTTGAACTCGCGCTTCATGCGGTCCACGAACACGTCGAGGTGGAGCTCGCCCATGCCGCCGATGACGGTCTGGCCGGTCTCCTCGTCGAGGCGAACGGTGAATGTCGGGTCCTCATCGACGAGACGCTGAATCGCGGTGCCCAGCTTCTCCTGGTCCGCCTTCGTCTTCGGCTCGATGGACACGTGGATAACCGGGTCCGGGAAGCTCATCGACTCGAGAACGATCTGATCGTTGATGTCACACAGAGTGTCACCGGTGGTGACGTCCTTGAGACCGATGAACGCGTAGATGTTGCCGGCCACGGCCTCGTCGACCGGGTTCTCCTTGTTGGCGTGCATCTGGAAGAGCTTGCCGATGCGCTCCTTCTTCCCCTTGGTCGAGTTCTGCACCTGGGTGCTCGGGGTGACCCGACCGGAGTAGACGCGAGCGTAGATGAGGTTGCCGAAGAACGGGTGCGAGGCGACCTTGAAGGCGAGAGCCGAGAACGGCTCTTCCTTCGAGGGCTTACGCGTCATCTCGACCTCTTCATCGCCGACCTTGTGGCCGTGGACCTCGCCCACATCGAGCGGGGTCGGGAGGTAATCGATGACCGCGTCAAGCATCGGCTGGATGCCCTTGTTCTTGTAGGCGGTGCCACAGAGAACCGGGTAGATCTCCGAGTTGATCGTCAGCTTGCGGATCGCAGCCTTGATCTCCTCGAGCGAGAGCTCCTCGCCGCCGAAGTACTTTTCCATGAGCTCGTCATCGGACTCGGCAACGGCCTCGATGAGCTGCTCGCGGTACTCCTCGGCCTTCTCCTTGAGATCCTCGGGGATCTCTTCGTAGGTCGGCTCCGCGCCGATCTCGACCTTGCCGCGCCACGTGATGGCCTTCATCGTGAGCAGGTCGACGACGCCGTCGAAGTCGTCCTCGGCGCCGATCGGCAGCTGCATGACCAACGGCTTCGCGCCAAGGCGGTCGACGATGGTCTGAACCGTGTAGTAGAAGTCCGCGCCGAGCTTGTCCATCTTGTTGACGAAGCAGATACGGGGGACGTCGTACTTCTCGGCCTGGCGCCAGACCTGCTCGGACTGCGGCTCGACGCCTTCTTTGCCGTCGAACACTGCAACGGCGCCGTCGAGGACGCGGAGTGAACGCTCGACCTCGACCGTGAAGTCGACGTGGCCGGGGGTGTCGATGATGTTGACCTGGTGGTCGTCCCAGAAGCAGGTCACCGCGGCGGAGGTGATGGTGATGCCGCGCTCCTTCTCCTGCTCCATCCAGTCAGTCGTCGACGCGCCATCGTGGGTCTCGCCGATCTTCCGATTGACGCCCGTGTAGTACAGAATTCGCTCGGTGGTCGTCGTCTTACCGGCGTCGATGTGCGCCATGATGCCGATGTTGCGGACCTTTTTCAGGTCGGTCAGCACGTCCTGTGCCACGGAATTACCCCGATCGTGTCTGGTCGTTTGAGGCCGTCCACGTGGTTAACGCGTCCATGGCCTCCTGATTAGCAGTTGCCGTTTATTTTTTAGCTTGCGCCTGTAGACGGCAGAAGATGTAAATCCTCCGACCATTCAGACTACTGCCCGGCTCGGCGATGTGCAGCATCGGAGCCAGAAGTTTATTGTGCCCTCCCTGGGCACCACTCGGGCCGGTCACTTCTCCCGCGCGGCGAGGTGCCGGCGGCGGGAAAGTGATCGGCCCGAGTTCGTCACTGGAATATCACCAGCGGTAGTGCGCGAAGGCGCGGTTGGCCTCGGCCATCTTGTGGGTGTCCTCGCGGCGCTTGACCGCGGCACCGAGGCCGTTCGAGGCGTCGAGGATCTCGTTGGCGAGACGCTCGACCATCGTCTTCTCACGACGCTGGCGCGAGAAGGTCACCAGCCAGCGCATCGCCAGCGTGGTGGAGCGGCCCGGGCGAACCTCGACCGGGACCTGGTAGGTCGCGCCACCGACGCGGCGGCTGCGAACCTCGAGTGCGGGGCGAACGTTGTCGAGCCCCTTCTTCAGCGTGATGACCGGGTCGGTGCCGGTCTTCTCGCGGCACTGCTCAAGCGCCGAGTAAACGATGCGCTCGGCGGTGGTCTTCTTGCCGTCGAGGAGGATCTTGTTGACGAGCTGCGTCACCAGCGGCGAACCGTAGACCGGATCGTTGATGAGCTGGCGCTTGGGGGCTGGACCCTTACGAGGCATTACTTCTCCTTCTTTGCGCCGTAGCGGCTGCGAGCCTGCTTGCGATCCTTGACGCCCTGGGTGTCCAGGGAGCCGCGGATGATCTTGTAACGGACACCCGGAAGGTCCTTCACACGACCGCCGCGCACGAGCACCATGGAGTGCTCCTGAAGGTTGTGGCCTTCGCCGGGGATGTAGGCCGAAACCTCGATACCACTCGTGAGGCGCACGCGGGCGACCTTACGGAGCGCGGAGTTCGGCTTCTTCGGAGTGGTCGTGTACACGCGGGTGCACACGCCGCGACGCTGCGGGCTGCCCTTGAGGGCCGCCGTCGACGTCTTGGCGGAGTTGCTAGAGCGGCCCTTGCGGACCAGCTGGTTAATAGTTGGCATAAACCGACTTTCTGCTATGCGACAGGCGGGCGCTCGCCGGTACCGGCGACGCTCACCTCTCGCGAGGATTTGGCACAATGTCTGTTCGCGGAACTACTCCTCACGCCCCTGTCAGGCGCCTTTGGCGCGCATGCTGGAACGACTCAGCCGCTCTCGCTGGCCTACTAGGTATCCGGGTAGTCCCGCTCGCATATTGCGAGCACGATCTAAAAGACTAATCAAAGCGCAGTTCACAGGTCAAAAGCAGCCCCATGTGAACCTCGCTACCTGGGAAATCTCCGCGCCTCCCCCGGCGACGTGTGGCCAGGAGGGTTCGGTACATGCTCATTCTACGCGCTTGACCGTCGCCAGTTCCGCGGCCCAGGAGTCGAGCATTCCGGCCCTTCGCTCGGAGTCGTCGATGAGTGTCTCGGCGAGCCCGAGCCCCCGCGCGAAGTCCAATGTCGCGCGGATGAGTCGTCGCGTGCGACGGTCGGAGGTATCGGCTCCGAGGTGGGTAACGGCGAGGTTGTAGAGGTGGCGGGACAGCTCGGCCTCGAGCGGCACGATGCGCTCGCGCAGCGCCTGGTCCGCCGTCGCGGCCGTCCACACCTGTAGAGCCGCCTTGAACAGGTCGCCGGTGTAGTGCTCGGTGATGTGGTGGACGACGAACTGGGTGCGCTCGGGTTCGGTCTCGGGCCTCGCCCCGCCGAAGGACGCGTCGAGCTGGCTGCTGCGCTCGAGCACCATGTACTCCAGCGCCGCGATCATCAGGTCCTCGCGCGTCGGGAAGTGGTGCTGGGCGGCGCCGCGGGATACTCCTGCCCGCTCGGCGACCGCACCGACAGTCGTCACGGGCCAGCCGTGGTGGGCGAGCATGTCGATCGTCGCCTCGAGCAGCTTGTCGCGGGTCCGCTTGCTGCGGTCCTGCTTCGGCGAGCGTTCCGGCCGCGAGGCAGCGCGGTCTGCTATCGGACCGCCCACGATGGTTCCCGCCTTTCGAGGAAGGCGGTCATCCCCTCCCCTGCGTCTTCGCCGAGGAACATCTTGGCCGACACCTGTGCAACGTGCGCCCCCTCCGCGTCCAGGTCGGCAAGCAGCGGGGCGACCGCCAACTTCTTCGTCGCCGCCACTCCCGCCGGCGAACTCTTCCGCAAGGACCCTACTAGGTCCGCGGTGAGGCCACCGATGGCGTCGGACGGCTCGGACTCGGCGCGCTCGCCGTACTCGCCCTCCGAGGCGTGGGACAGCAGGCCGGACCGGAAGGCCTCGGCCGGCCCGAACTTCTCTCCGGTGAGCATGTGGCGCAGTAGGGCACGCGGGGTCATCCGATGTCGCAGCGGCAGCGAGATCATTGCCGGGGCGAGGCCGAGCCGAACCTCGGTGACGCCGAACGTCGCGCGCTGTGTTGCAACCGCAAAGTCGCAGGACGCCACGAGTCCCACCCCGCCGGCACGCGCGTGGCCGTCGACGACCGCGATTACTGGCTCGTCCGCCGTCAGGATTACCCGCAACAGGTCGAGGAAGACCCGGGTCCGCTCGGCGACCGCCTCCCCTGGGTCCGAGGCGGAAGCGCTCGCCTCGGACAGGTCCGCGCCCGCGCAGAACGTGCCTCCGGTGTGGCCGAGCAACACCACGCGCGCGCCGGGATCGGCAGCGACGGCGGCGAACGCCTCCCGCAGCCCGGTCACGAGCGGCGTCGACAGCGCGTTGCGATTGGCCGGCGTGTCCAGCGTGATGTGCGCCGCGATCCCCTCGCGCCGGTAGCGCACGGCGTCGGCGAACCTCGTCTCCTTCTCGCCCACCCCGCCTCTGACGTCGGAGTCGCTTTCTCCCATGGTCGTGCCTCCTTCTCCTCGTGCTTCGGGACTGTGTTCGCGCGTCAGTAGCTGCGCGGCAGGCCGAGACTGTGTTGGGCGACGAAGTTGAGGATCATTTCCCGGCTCACCGGGGCCACGCGGGGAAGTCGCGAGGCTGCGAGCATCCCGGCGAGCCCGTATTCGGTGCTCAGGCCGTTGCCGCCGAGCGTCTGGATCGCCTGGTCCACCGCCTTCGCCGATATCTCGCCGGAGGCGTACTTCGCCATGTTCGCGGCCTCGCCGGCCTCGGCGTCGCGGCCTGCGTCGACGAGCGCGGCGGCCTTGCGCATCATCAGGTCCGCGAGCTCGAGCTCGATCTTGCACTGCGCGAGCGGATGCGCGAGACCCTGGTGCGCGCCGATCGGCTTCCCCCACACCTTCCGCTCCTTCGCGTAGTCGACGGCCCTGTCGATCGCGTAGCGTGCGTTGCCCAGCGCCATCGCCGAGGCGATGACGCGCTCCGGGTTGAGCCCGGCGAAGAGCATCGTCAGCGCGGTATCGCCGTCGCCGATGAGCGCGTCGGCCGGGACCCGCATATCGTCGAAAAAGAGCTGGAACTGCTGCTCGGGCAGGCGCACCTCCATCTCGATCGGCATCGCCTGCAGGCCCGGTGTGTCGGTGGGCACCATGAACAGCGCGGGCTGCAGGTTCCCGGTCTTCGCATCCGAGAGCCGCGCGACGACGAGCACCCATTCCGCCTGGTCGACGCCGGAGATAAAGGTCTTCTGGCCTCGGATGATAAAACCGTCGCCATCCGCGGTGGCCGTGGTGGTGATGGCGTGGGAGTTGGATCCGGCGTCGGGCTCGGTGATCGCGAACGCCGCGATCTTCTCGCCCGAGGCGATACCGGGCAGGTACCGCTGCTTCTGCTCCTCGGTGCCGTATTGCGCGATGATCGACCCGTTGATCGCCGGCGACACGACGAGCATGAGCACGCCCGCGCCCGCCGCGGACAGCTCCTCCTGCGCGATGCACAGCTCGGTGAGTCCCGCTCCCCCTCCGCCATATTCGGTCGGCAGGTTGAGCCCGACGAGCCCGAGCTCCGCCAGCTCGTTCCACAGCTCCGTCGTCTTCGCGCCCGTCTTCGAGGCGTTCGCGACGTACTCGAATCCGTACTTGCGGCCCACGTTGCGCGCGAGTTCGCGCAGCTGAGCCTGCTCGTCGGTGTCGACGATCGGGTTGGCGATATCGGCGGTGGCGGTCGTTGCCTTTGTGGTCATGGGATTCCAATCATTTTTCTTCGTTTATGACGGCGGAGGCGCGCACCGCGCCTAGTGGTCCGATTCGCCGGCCGGTTCGTCCTCGTGCTCGCCCTCGGCATCGATGACGACGAGAGTCTGGCCGGCGTCGACCTTGTCCCCCACGGAGACGGGAAGCTCGGAGACGACGCCATCGGAGGGCGCGGTGACGGTGTGCTCCATCTTCATCGCCTCGAGCCTGAGCAGCGCCTGGCCTGCGGTGACGGTGTCCCCCTCGGCGACTTCGACACCGATGATGCTGCCGGGCATCGGCGCGAGGAGCGACCCGGCACCGGCGGCGGCGTTGGGATCCGGATACCGCGGAGTGAGCGCGAAGCGGGTCGCACCGCCCGGACCGTCGACGTCCACCTGCTCGCCGCGCACGGTGACGACGTAGCGGCCGTCGAGCCCGCCGCTGCGCACGAGGACCTCCGTCCGCGTGCCGCCGGCATCGGCTGCGGCCCCAGGCGCCGCGCCGGTTCCGAGGACCGCCGCGAGCACGTCCGCCACGAGTTCGTCTTCCCCCGCGGTGGCCTTCCCCGATGCGAGCGCGATGCTCCAGGGGCGCGCCGTGCGTCCGGCGTCATGGGCGGATCTGGCGGCGACGGTCCGGGCGAACACCGGCTCCGCACCCCCGCGGCGGCTCGTGAGCACCGCGCGAACCGCCGTGGCCTCCGCTCCGGTCGCGGGCTCGAGCTCCGTGGACCGCGCGGCAGCGCCGACGTTGCGGAACCCGCGCAGCGCGGGATGGATGGTGACGGCGGCGGACTCCGCGCCCGCCTGGGCTGCCTCCATCGCGAGTGCGGCGGCGATAGCGCACCGGCCGAGGTCCGCCCCGGAGACCACGGGCGCGAGGACCTCGTCGCCGACCTCACCGAGGAATGCCGTGGAGGCGGTGCCCTGTGCGAATTCCGGGTGTTCGAGAATCCGCACGAGCTGGTCGCGGTTCGTGTCGATCCCGTGGATTCGGGCGCCGCGGATCTGCGTGGCCAGCGCGCGGACGGCGTCGGCACGATTTGGGGCGAAGGTGATGATCTTCGCGATCATCGGATCGTAGTCGGTGCCGACCTCGAGCGGGATGTCCCCGGCGGCGGAATCGATGCGCACGTACGCGCGCTCGCCGTGGGGACTGCGGAATTGGTGCGCCCGGCCCGGCAGCGCGAGGGTGTGCAGGGTGCCCGCTGCGGGACGGTAGTCGGCGGCCGGGATCTCGGCGTAGAGCCGCGCCTCGATGGCGTGGCCGGTCGAGCGCGGCGGCTCGTCTGCGGGCAGTGGGGCGCCGGCGGCGATCTCGAATTGCAGCCGCACGAGATCGAGCCCGCTGGTCGCCTCGGTGACGGGGTGTTCGACCTGGAGTCGGGTATTGACCTCGAGGAAGAAGAACTCGCCGTCGTCGGTGGCGAGGAATTCGACGGTCCCGGCGCCGACGTAGCCGATGGCGCTCGCAGCCGCGCGGGCCGCGTCGAAAAGCTCGGAACGCACGTGAGGGAGCCGTTCGATGAGCGGGGACGGCGATTCCTCGATGATCTTCTGGTGGCGGCGCTGGATCGAGCATTCGCGCTCGCCGACCGCCCACACGGTGCCGTGCCGATCGGCCATGATCTGCACCTCGACGTGGTGCCCGGTTTCGAGGTAGCGCTCGCAGAACACGGCGTCGTCGCCGAAGGCGCTCTTGGCTTCGCGTTTGGCCTCGGTGACCTGCGTGTCCAGCTCGGAACGGTCGCGGGCGACGCGCATGCCGCGCCCGCCGCCGCCGGCGGAGGCCTTGATGAGGACGGGAAATTCCGCGTCGGTGACGGTCGCCGGGTCGAGGTCGCTCAGCAGCGGCACCCCGGCCTCTCCCATAAGTTCCTTCGCCGAGATCTTCGAGCCCATCGCGATGATCGCGTCCGGGTCGGGCCCGATCCACGTGAGGCCGGCGCCGATGACGGCGCGCGCGAAGTCGGCGTTCTCGGATAGGAAGCCGTAGCCCGGGTGGATCGCGTCGGCGCCCGAGACGCGGGCAGCGTCGATGAGCGCCTCGGCCGAGAGGTAGGTCTCGGCGAGCGAGTCGCCGGTGAGCTCGACGGCGAAGTCGGCTTCTGTGGCGTGCGGGGCGGCGGCGTCGGCCGCGGTGAACACGGCTACCGTGCCCAACCCCATGTCGCGGGCGGTGGTGATGATGCGCCGGGCGATCTCTCCGCGGTTGGCAATGAGTACGCGCTCGAAGCTCGCCGCGTGCGTGCCGTTCGCGGTCGTCTGTGTCGTCTGTTTCTGTGTCGTCGGTGTCGTCATGGTCGCCTCACATCCGGAAAACGCCGAAGGAATCCGTGCCCTCGACGGGCGCGGTGTGGATCGCGGACAGGCTCAGGGCCAGGACGGCGCGGGTGTCCCTGGGATCGATCACTCCGTCGTCATACAGCAATCCCGAGAGGAACAATGGGGTGGATTGCTCCTCGACCTGGGCCACCGCGAAGTCGCGCATCGCGGCGAGGTCCGACTCGCTGATCGGCGTCCCCCGCGAGGCCGCGGCGCCGGAGGCGACCGAGGTCACGACGTCCGCCAATTGCTCCGAACCCATGACGGCGCACTTCGCGCTCGGCCAGGTGAACAGGAATCTCGGGTCGAACGCCCGGCCGCACATGCCGTAGTTCCCGGCGCCGTAGGAGGCTGCGGTGATGAGCGAGATATGGGGCACCTCGGAGTTCGCGACGGCGTTGATCATCATCGAGCCGTGCTTGATCATTCCGCCGCGCTCGTATTCGGAGCCGACCATGTAGCCGGTGGTGTTGTGCATGAAGATGAGCGGGCGGTCGTAGCGGTTGGCGAGCTCGATGAACTGCGTCGCCTTCTGCGCCTCCTCGGAGAACAGGATGCCGCGGGCGTTGG